>JAJZUN010000080.1 GCA_021848555.1 Pseudomonadota bacterium
CGGCGAAATTTACTGCGTGTGGGGGTGTTCCGTGTGCACCGCGAGGACTTGAGCCATGGTGTGCGTTTTTCATTGCCCGACTGTCCCAATGCCTTGCAATGGACCGTGACCACCGGACATCAGCCAAACCCGCAGAATACCGTTATTCATCTCACCATCAACCGTACCGAACAAGATCAGGACTTCATCGACTCAATCGGGGAGTTCGTGGATGCCTGGAAGGCAGGGTTGGAGGCGCATTGGTAACCGGGCGATGGGCCGCTCTTTGCAGGCGTTCCGGCTTTGGCGTGAATAAGAAATGAATTTGACGCAGGTTCAACGCGGGTGCAACCACTTGGGCAGAAGTTCATAGGGGTTGGTCTTGACTGACAGGTCGACAGTGACGCCGTGTTTTTGCAGGCAAGTCTGCAGCCGGCCTGACTTCAGGCTGTCGAACACGTCGGTGCAGCCGCCTGCGAAGTCGCCCCCGATGAAGATCTGCGGCAAGGTGACCGATCCGGTCCGGCGCTTGAGAACCTCGAACATCTTGCTGCCGCGATCGCCTGGCTGGTAGGCGACCGAATCGAGATCGATCGAGGTGTAGGCGATGCCGTACTTTGAGAACACCTTGCGGACCGCGTTGCAGAACTCGCACCACTCGTAGGCAAACATGACGACAGGCTGGTCCGGGTCGCACAACATGGCATCGACCTCGCTGGCGGCCGCTTCGTCCAAGGCATCCGCCGCTGCCACCGACGGCGGTGCGGCCGCCGGGGCGACATCGAAGCGGAATCCCGGCGTCGACCGCGAGAGCTCGAGCTCCTCCTCGGTCATCTCGATGGCAATGTCCTCGAACAACGGTGTGGAAAGGTAGCGTTCGCCGGTATCGGGCAGCATGCACAGGATGTTGGCGCCCGGCAGCGCAGCCTGGGCGACCCGCAGCGCGCCCGAAAACGTGGCACCCGCCGAGATGCCGACGAAGATGCCTTCCTGCCGCGCCAGTTCCCTGGCGCAACGCAGCGCGTCATTGCCGTCAATCGGCAGAAAGCCGTCAATGCGGCTGGCTGCCGTGACCTGCTCCACGAGCCGGGAAATGAAATCCGGGGCCCATCCCTGCATCAGGTGCGGCCGGAACCGGGGATGGCTCGCGCTGGGCGAGCCGTCGCCGTGCCTGGCCTGCGCGATGCCGCTGGCCAGCATGGCCGCATTGTCCGGCTCGCAGACGATGATCTGCGTATGCGGGCTCTTTTCCTTCAGCACCCGCGATACGCCGTTCAGCGTGCCGCCGGTGCCGAAGCCGGTGACCCAGTAGTCGAGCGAGACATCGGCGAAGTCCTCGAGGATCTCCACGGCGGTGGTGCGGGCGTGGATCTCTGCATTGGCCGGGTTCTCGAACTGGCGCGGCTGCCACCAGCCATGCGCGCGGGCCAGCTCCTCGGCCTTCGCCACCATCCCCGTGCCCTTCTGGGCGGCCGGCGTCAGCACGACCCTGGCGCCGAGAAATCGCATCAGCTTGCGCCGCTCGACGCTGAAGTTCTCTGCCATGGTGACGACCAGCGGATAGCCCTTCTGGGCGCAGACCATGGCGAGGCCGATGCCGGTGTTGCCGCTAGTGGCTTCGACGATGGTCTGTCCGGGCTTGAGTTCACCGCGGCGTTCGGCGTCCTCGATCACCCCCAGGGCCAGCCGGTCCTTCACCGAACCCATCGGGTTGAAGGACTCCAATTTGACAAAGAGATTGACGCCCCTGGGGCCCAGCTTGTTGATGCGAATCACCGGCGTGTGGCCGATGGTGCCCAGAATGCTATCGTATCGCCTGCCCATGGCCGTTCTCCCGTGTTTCCTTATGTCTGGATGCCGGCTCCTGGCGGCGGCATCCAGAATGAGTCAGCCACCCTCACGCACGAGCCGGATGTCGACTTCCCGTTCAACATACTTCCACTCCTCAGTTGCACGCAACTCGGCAAGCAGCTTGTTGAACGCCACCTCATCAGCCGGCGCGTACTCAAACCAAGTGAGGAAATCGAACGGCTCGTTCTCCGCCAGGTCGCGGCAATGATGCAGTCTGCGCGCCAACTCGGGAAAATGCTTGAGGCCGATGCTGGCGTGCCGGGACTGCGCTTCGAAAACATGCTGCCGCTCGGCTTGCGTGAGCGCCCACCAGGCGGCATTCTTGCGAATGGGGATCAGTGCCGCGAACGACGCCTCCGGACGACCGAGCGCCAGTTGCCGGGCAACGATCTGGCGTTTGTCCTCCCTGGAGACGGCGTACCGCTCATTGCTGGTGATGCCACGCAGCACCCAGGCCGCATCTGAGCCAACCGGAACTTCCGGCCCGGAGACGATGCCAAGCCTGCCTGCTGATGGCAGCGGCGCTCCGGTGATCGCCTCGATGCTGGCGACGCGCCAGGAGCCCGTGTCACCACCGATGAAGCAAAACAATCGTGTAGGCATATCGATCCCCTTTGATTTATATCCTTGCATGCCACACCCCGCGCCAGGCTTCCGGGCCCGCGCCGTTTACATACCGACCACCTGGCCGGTATAGCCTGCCGCCCGCACTGTCTCCAGCAAGGCAGCCGTGGTGGTTTTTTCCGTGTTATAGGTGATCAAAAGAAGATGCGCCTTGTCTGCGTTAAACCCTGGCGATACGACGCCGTCGATCTTACGCATGGTATCTTCGAGAGAGGTGCGCGCGTCTTCACTCAGGGATTCATTGATGTGAATCATGACATCGCTAATGTTCATTTTATGGCTCCTTAATGTGAGGGGTTGAACGACAAGTTATGCCGCCGATGGTTATTTCTTTGCGGTGCTCCGCCTTGGGGTCAGCACTGCCAACACGACCGCCACGGCAATCAAGGCCGCGACGTCCCCAAAGAGATGCCCGATGTGATGGGGATTGGCGATAGACTGAATCCCCATGATTCCGCCGTGCACGATGCTCGACCAGACCGTGAACCAGATTAGGCTTCGGTGCGCCAGCGGATCGCGCGAGGCGATCATGAGGAACACGCCGAGCGTGGCATAGATACCCAGGATCATCTCGAGATATTCCGAGCGACCTCCTTCATGCCACACCCAGCCCGACGGCCAGATGATGCCAAGCGGCCATATGCCGAACGTGAAAATCAGCCCCACGAGCAGCAAGGCAATGCGTAGATATTTGATGCGATCAGCTTCAGTCATGATGTTCTCCTTTGTTACTCACATAATTTCTAGGCTTGCATGCAATTCACCGCGATGCGCCTTCGAGGCGACCTCCAACCCAGGCACCGGGCTTAACTTTTCACCTTCGCTATCATGTGGTTGATGACATGGCTGTGTTCGCGCTGCGGGCTGAACATGATGATCTCCGCGTCTGCATCGACCTTTACGTTGTGCCCGGGCGGCCAGTAAAACAGATCATTCGTGTTGACCGTTTCCTGCGTGCCGTCCGCGCTGGTCGCGGTGAGTTGCCCACGTAAGACGAAACCCCAGTGAGGGCACTGGCACAAATTGCCTTCCAGTCCCTGGAACAGCGGGGTGGTATCTACGTCTTTGGAGAGACTGAAGTACTCGCAGCCGATCTTGCCCAATCCAGTTGCGTCGCCGAAATCCGTTCGCTGACGGATCACGGCCCCTGGTATCTCCATCTTGACGTCTATGTCCTCTTTGGCTATTCGCATGATCGTTACTCCTATGCGCAATGGATGTTTTTTGTTGGCTGGCCTGCCTATTGCAGCATCCATTTCATGCAATGGGTGCCCAACGCCGATTCGATGGTCGATTACCTGCACCTGATGACGACCTCGATGTATTCGCTCGGGGCCACCAGCGTGCCGTCGGTCGCGCGATTGAACCGCTCGGCCAGGGCGATCAGGTCGGCGGCGAGCGCTTCCTGCTGCGCGCCGTCGAGTGCCCCGAACGCCTTGTGCATCGGGCCGTAGAAGGTGCGAAAGACTTCCAGCCAATGGGCTGCGCTGCGGTAGCGGAACACGAAGTGTTTGCGCTCGATCGCCATCGAGTCGAGCCGCTCGCCGAGCAGCTCGCGCAGCCGTGCTTCGGTGCCCCAGAGCGCGGGTGACTTCACGCCGGCCGCCGGGGGCAGGTAGTGGCCTATCAGCTTGAACAGTTCACCGACAAAACTGGTCGGCGTCCAGTTTGCGAGGCCGATCCGGCCGCCGGGTTTGCAGACGCGCGCCATTTCCGCGGCGGCCTTGTCCTGGTCGGGTGTGAACATAACGCCGAAGGTGGACATCACCACATCGAAACTATGGCCGGTGTACGGCAGGTTTTCGGCGTCCGCCTGCTCGAATTGCACCGGCAGTCCTTCGGCGCTTGCCCGGGCGCGCCCCCGTTCGAGCAGCGTCGGAACGTAGTCGGTCGAGACGACGTCGCACCAGCGCCGTGAGGCGGCCAGTGTAGCATTGCCGTTACCGGCGGCGACGTCGAGCACGCGCTCGCCGGCACGCAGGTCGAGCGCTTCGCAAAGCGACTCGCCGACGATCTGCAGAGTGGTGCCGACCACGGCGTAGTCGCCGGACGACCAGGCCAGGTGCTGCTTGGTCTTTACGGCCGCCAGGTCAACGGCGGGTGTGAAAGTGGAAACGGCTGCTGACATGGCTGGGCTCCTTGATGAGGTGGATTAGGACTTGTCAGGGTTGGCAACGCGGTCCTGTTGCGCGTCGTCGGATCCGGGTCTGGTGTGCCGATCGACAGGCCTATTTCACTCCAAACGAGTCTGTGTGGGGTCCCGCAAAGCGGGACAAAAAGCGGGACAAAATCGCCGACGAAACTGCTGGACATAAGCTACACTTAAGTACGCCGGATGCACTAGGGACTTAATCGGCATGGAGGACAGGACGGATTCGTTTGGCTACTGGTTGCGGCGGCGGCGTAAAGCGCTGGATCTCACCCAGGAGGCGCTTGCCCGACGGGTCTGCTGCTCGGGTTTCACAATCAGAAAAATCGAGGCCGACGAGCGCCGCCCCTCGCGGCGGCTCGCTGAACGGCTCACCGCGTCGCTCGCCATCCCCGAGGAGGAGCGGCGCGATTTCCTCGACGCGGCACGCGCGCTCCACACCACGAACCGTCTTCAACTGGACCCGACGCCAGCCGGCACCGACGCGCGCGCCACTAGGCCCACCGCAGCGATCCGTTCCCCTCTCCAATCCGCCACTGGCACTGCGAGCGATGCCACACCCTTCGTCGGCCGAGGTAACGAGTACGGCCTGCTCATCGGACTCGTCGCGCGGCTCACCGCCGGCACCGGCTATACCATCCTGATCGAAGGCGAGCCGGGGATCGGCAAGAGCCGGTTGCTGCGCGAGGTTGCGCGCTACGCCCGGGCCCAGGACTTGCCGACGCTGGCGACGAACTGCTACGAGATCGAGCGCGCGATGCCGTACCAGCCCGTCATCGACCTCGTCACGCGCGCGCTCGACCGCGTACCGGCCGCGGCGTTGCACAGCTTGCCGCCCGTGTCGCTCGCCGAGCTCGCCGCCCTGGTCCCCGAGGTCGGCGAGCGTTGTCCGAACCTGCCGTGGCTGTCGAACGATTTTCCAGAGGCGCGACAGGCGCGCCTGACCCGTGCAGTGGACCAACTCCTCGACGCATCGCGCGGCGGCCGTCCGGCCATTCTCATGGTGGACGACATCCAGTGGGCCGACGACGCCAGTGCGCAAGTGCTGCATTATCTTGCCCGCCACGCCGCCCAGCGCCCGGTGCTGACGATCTACGCCTATCGCGACGAGGAAGTTGACAGCGATGAGCGGCTCGCACAGCGGGTCGAGAGCTTGCGCCGCGACACCGATGCGCGCCGGATGCCACTCGCCCGACTGGGTTTTGCGGACACCGAGACACTTGTAGCGGCGCTCGCCGATGCGAACCTCGGGGCACCCGGCTTGGCCGAGCGCCTGCATCGCGAAACCGAAGGCAACCCGTTCTTCCTGGTCTCGATCCTGCAGGCGCTGAGCGAGGGAGAGACGCAACTGGAACCGCGCCCGAGCGGCGCACCGGGGTTGCTCCCTGATGCCTTGCGTGCTGCCGTGCGCGTGCGTCTCGCGCACGTGCCCAAAGCGATGCGGCCAATGCTCGAAACCGCCGCGGTCCTCGGCCGGCGCTTCGACTTCGACACCCTTCTCGACGTGACAGGCGAGCCCGAGGTGTCGCTGCTTGACGCGCTGGAGATGTTTGTCAAGCGCCGCTTGCTGCACGAGGAACCCGAGGGCGGCGTATACGACTTCAGCCATGACAAGCTTCGCGAGGTGGTTTATCGTGACATCGGCGGGGCGCGGCGCAGACTGCTGCATCAGTCGGTGGCTGAGAGCCTGGAACGCCGCAACGAATACGCAACGCACGAACGCGACGCCCAGCTGGCGGAGCACTACGAGCGCGCGCACGTCTGGTCGAAGGCGCTCCACTACCTGGTCCTCGCCGGACAACATTCGCAGACGCTGTTCGCGATGCGCGATGCCTTGCACTGGCTGGATCGCGCGGTCGCGCTGTCCGAGTCGCACCCGGAGTCACTGGACGAGCGGCAACGCCTCGCGATCTACAAGCGGCGCGGGGAGGCACGCGCACAGGCCGGACAGACGCAAGGCGCGGTCGCCGACATTCGCCTCGTCATCGCCACGTTGCGCGCTGGCGGCGAACGCGAAAAGACGCGCGACGCGCTGATCCATCTGGGCATGGCCTATCGGCGCGCCGATCAATATGAAGAGGCGACCGCCTGCCTCAACGAAGCGCTGGCGGAATCCCTTGCCATGAGCGACGAGCGCCACGCCGCCGATACCCTCTATCACCTGGGGACGGTCGCGTGGAGCACCGGGCAGAACGATCAGGCGATTCGATTTCACCAACAGGCGGTCGAAATCTGTGAGCGCACCGCTTGCACCGATCTGGTCGCGGTGCAGGCCTGGCACGGCCGCGGCGAGGCGCACTTTGCGAACGCGGAGCCCGCAGCGGCCATCGTGTGCTACACGCGCTCGATCGAACTGGCCCGCCGCATAGGCGACAAGAGCTACGAGTCCGAGAACCTGATGATGGTCGGGCACGCCTGTCTCGGCACCAAGGGGCTCGGCGACTACCCGCGCGCTATGGCAAACTTCGAGGCGGCGCTCGACATCGCGCGTGCCGCGGACTTGCAGTGGCATTTTGGACCCACGCTGCTCGGGCTCGACCATGCCCGGGCGTGCACGGGCAGCTACGGCGAGGCCTGGGCCGGCATGCAAAAGACCCTGCACTGGCTTGAGAGTCTCAGGCAGGTGCGCTATCAGTTCATCGCCTACGATTGCATCGGCCACCTCCTGCTTGACCTCGGCTTGAATGAGCTGGCGGTTGAACAACTGGAACGCGGATTCGCGCTCGGGCGCGACGCCGGCATCCTGTACTGGCGCGCCGCGATCGAAACACACCTTGCCGTCGCGCGGTCGCGGCTCGGGCAGAAGAACGTCGCGCCGCCGCTACAGGCCGCGCTCGAACAAACGCGCTGCACTGCGGAGCGTTACATGATGGTCCGGTGTCTCGACGGATTGGCGGAGATTGCGCTCGCGGCGGGCGACACGCGCCGCTGCCGAGTGTACGGGGACGAACTGCTCGCGATCGCCGAGCCGAACGGCCTGCGCGAACTCGAGGCGGTCGCGCGACGCTGGCGCGGCGAGGCTTTGCTGGCAGAGAAGAGTTATGTAGAGGCGCAGGCCGACCTGTTCCGCGCCGCGGCGCTGGCGGAGGCTATCGGTCGCGTGCGCCTGCAGATGGATGTGGAGACCGCGCTGGCACGTCTATTTAGGTCGCAGGGTCAGAACGACGCCGCGCAGCGCCACGGCGCCACGGCGCGCATAATTGCGGAGGCCATCGGGAAGAGCTTGGAGTCCTCCGGGCTCGAGGCCCGGCTCCGCATGACCTGACAGCTGGTGTCTCTGTGTTGCTGATTCTCATCGGCCTTTTGGGTGCTCGGTTTCTATATTACGTTATGAAAAAGGAGACCGGTATGACGGAAATGAAGCAGATGACTGGACGCCGAGTGTTAGCTGCCCGCTTGCGCTACCTGAACAGACGATCGGCGAGCGGGCCATGACTGGCCGCTTGGGGTCGACACCTGCCCGATGGGCCGCAAGGGCTAAACGGCAGGTATGAGGCGGCTCCTGCCTGCGGTCAACAATAAAGCAGACCCTCGGCCTCCCGGCTGGATGTCGGGTGCCATAAATCGCCCACCCTATGAGCTATGATGAAGCGCGTGAATTGGAACGCGAAGTCGTGCTAGTTTTTCCGAGGCCACATATGTTTGGGGCTGGCTTGACTGGCGTCACTATTGCTCTTCCACCGTTGTTTACGACTTTATTGTCGGAGGTGCGGCCTAACCAAGGCAAAAAATCGGTTTTGTTTACGACTTTAGACGAAACAAGCCTCCAAACAGGTCCTTCGAGATGCGCACCAATGCTAGGGGCTTGTTTACGACTTTAATAGCAAGGAACAGGGGATTTGCTCCGAGCCGTCAAAGGCGTAAACAGATTACCCTAAATTCCTCACCACGAAGACACAAAAACACGGAAAAATACGATAAATCATTAGGTTGCAATCACTTAACCACTCAACCTTCGCCCAGACCAACCGTGGAAACGAAGCACTTTCTCGTTCAGAAGTGCCCAATATTCCTCAAAGGCCGGAGGCCTCCTTCGGCTGGCTAGGGCTGGGGGCCTTCGATCGGGCGGCCGCGGTAGGGATAATTCTTCAGGCGAGTGTCCGAGCGTTGGTGCGGGTTTGCGACGGCCTTGCCGGGGTCGATCCAGTCTGCCCATTTGAAGTCCTTGATGACCTTGGCCTGGTAGCTCTCCTCCAGCGGGTGCTCAAGGATATCGTTGACGTGCACCCATTGCTGGTAGCGCATGAGGTCGACCTGGTAGGGCGTCGGGTTGCCGCCGGCCTTCTTCACCACCGCCTTCAGCGCCTCCACGTCCTTCATCGTGATTTTCGGCAGCCAGGTGATCTTGCCCGGCAGCATCACCGGCTCGCCGGGAATGTTGTTGATGCCTTCCTTCCAGGTCGCCAGCACTGCCACCTTGGTATCGTCCCGGTAGAGCAGGATGGCGTGGCTGTAGCGCTTGTCCTTGAAGAAACCGAGGTTGCCGTATTGCAGGCGCGCGCCGGTCAGGTAGGCCACCGCATCCGACCAGCAGGGCGAGTCGCCGGTGATGCCCCACAGCACGCTGCGGTCGATGATGCCGTCGGGAAACAGGATCTTGAATGCTACCCAGGCCGCGTTGGCGGCGTGTGTCGTGCCCTCGCAGTCGTGGCCGTGAAAACGCACCAGGTCTTTCAGCGTGACCGGATAGGTGTAGTGGTAGTAGCGGCCCTGCGTGCCCCGCGTGGCCAGCATCTCGAATACCGGTGCGTACGGCTTGGCGACCATGGCGGCATACCAGGTGGGGTTGCGGTCGGGGGCTTCCACGCCGGTCTCGATGAAGATCGTCTCGCCTTGCTTGTAGGTGGGGGGTGCGGCGACGACGCTGTTGGCCAGAAGCAAGGCCAGCCCGCCGGCTGCCAGGATCCTCGGAAGGAATTTGCGCACG
>JAJZUN010000081.1 GCA_021848555.1 Pseudomonadota bacterium
TGCGCTTCGGCCCCCAGGTATGGTCGCCGACCATCCCCAAAGGCGAGGCCGACATCCTGGTCGCACTGGAGTGGGCCGAAGGCCTGCGCTGGCTTGCCTACCTCAAGCCCGACACCGGGATATTCATCTGCGACACCAAGCGCATCGTGCCGCCGTTCGCCTGCCTCAACCGGCGTCCCGGCGCGCCCCTGCGCTACTCGCGCGAGACACCGGCCGAAGTCAAGGCGCATGTGGCCGAAGGCTATGCGATCGATGCCACCGACATGGCGGAAAAACTCGGCAACGAACGTGCCGCCAACGTGGTGCTCATCGGCGCGCTGTCCACAGCGCTGGAATTTTCCGCCGCGGACTGGGAAAAGTCGCTCGCGGAATTTGTGCCGAAGAAGACCATAGCAGTCAATCTCGAAGCCTTCCGCCTCGGGCGCACCTGGATCGAGGACGCGCGCACTGCGCCGCCCGACACGCAGACGCCGCTGGCCGGCGTGCCGGCACCGGCCCATCTGCCCTATAGCGTGCGCCTCGAGATTACCGCCGCGTGGTGCAAGAGCTGCGACATCTGCGTCAAGCTCTGCCCCGAACGCTGCCTGCGCCTCAATGGAGAACGCGTCGTCGAACTGGCGCAGCCGGAAAAATGCACCGGCTGCCGGTTGTGCGAACTGCTGTGTCCCGACTTCGCCATCCGCGTGCACCTGGACGCGGCGCAGCCGCAGGATGTGGCCGCCGCAGGGAGCAGAACATGAACGCCGTCGACAAAGCGCTGCAACCGGAATCGACGCTGCGCCTGCTCTCGGGCAACCACGCCTGCGCGCTCGGCGCGGTCGCGGCGGGCTGCCGCTTTTTCGCCGGCTACCCGATCACGCCGTCTTCGGAGGTCGCCGAGCGCCTGTCGCGGCTGCTGCCCGAAGTGGACGGCGTGTTCGTGCAAATGGAGGACGAAATCGCCTCGATCGCTGCGGTGATCGGCGCGTCCATGGGCGGCGTCAAGGCCTTGACCGCCACCAGCGGCCCGGGCTTCTCGCTGAAGCAGGAGAATATCGGCTACGCCGCCGGGGCCGAGATCCCGTGCGTGATCGTCAACGTCATGCGCGGCGGGCCGTCCACCGGCATGCCAACGCGCCCCGCCCAGGGCGACATCATGCAGTCGCGCTGGGGCAGCCACGGCGACTATCCGATTCTCGTGCTCGCGCCTGCCTCGGTGCGCGAAATCTATACCGAGACCCTGCGTGCTTTCGATCTGGCTGAGACCTGCCGCACGCCGGTGGTGCTGCTCTATGACCAGGTGATCGCGCAACTGACCGAGACGGTCGAGCTCGCCGATCGCCATGGCGCCGGACACGCCGAGCGCAAATGGGCCAGCGGACCCAGCGCAAGCTATCAGCCTTACGCCGCGGGCGAGGACGCGATTCCGGCCATGTCGCGCCCCGGTGCCGGTTATCGCGTGCACACCACGGGCCTGAATCACGCCGAGAACGGTTTCCCGACGCAGAATCCGGAGGCCGTCGCGCGCAACCTCGGGCGTTTGCTCACCAAGTTCGACCGTCATCGCGCGGCGATCGATTCCTGGGAGACCCTCGCCTGCGAGGACGCCGAAGTGATCGCGGTTGCGATCGGCATCAGCGCGCGTGCCGCGACGCGCGCGATCGACATTGCGCGCGCCATGGGCGTGCGCCTCGGCTTGTTCCGGCCGATCACCCTGTGGCCGTTTCCGGAGCAGGCCCTGCGCGAGACGACAAGGAACGCGCGCGCCGTGCTGGTGCCGGAGATGAACGCCGGTCAACTGAGCCTGGAAGTCGAGCGCGTCCTCGGCGGCAAGCGGGTGGATGCCATCCACCGCTACAACGGCGAGCCGATCACGCCGGAAGAAATCGCGCAGCGTGCAGCATCACTCGCCAAAGCGGGACGGTCAAAATGACAATGATGGTCGACTCGGCAGCCGATTTCGACGTGCGCGATTACCTGCGCAAGGAAATGATGCCGCACTTCCTGTGCCCCGGATGCGGCCATGGCATCGCCCTGCGGGCGCTGCTGTGGGCGATACACGAACTCGGCATAGACAAAGACAAACTCGCCGTGGTGTCCGGCATCGGCTGCGCCGGCCGGCTCTCGGCCTACATCGACGCCAACACCTTTCACGTCACCCACGGCCGGCCGCTGGCCTACGCCACCGGCCTGGCGCTGGCGCGGCCCGATCTGCACGTCGTGGTGATCACCGGCGACGGCGACTGCCTCGCGATCGGCGGCAACCACCTGATCCACGCCTGCCGGCGCAACCTCAAGCTCACCTGCCTCATGCTCAACAACGAGGTCTACGGCATGACCGGCGGCCAGGTGTCGCCGACGACCTCCGAGACGCGCCTGACCAGCACCACCCCGCTGGGAAACGCCGAGCCGCACTTCGACGCCTGCGCGCTCGCCGCGGCGGCGGGCGCGAGCTTCGTCGGCCGTGAAGGCACGCGGCACGTGCCCAGGCTGAAGGAACTGATCCGCGCGGGCCTGGCGCATCCCGGATTTGCCTTCGTCGAAGTGCTGTCCGATTGCACCGAGATCTTCGGCCGCAAGAACGAATTGGGCTCCTCGCCCGAAATGATCATGCGCCAAAAGAGCGACCTGCGGCCCAGCGCCTACCGCGACACGGTGGACACGCCGTTCCGCGCGAACACGCTGCCTACCGGCGTACTCACCAGGACGGAGCGGGCCGAGTACGGCGCGGCCTATCGCAAGGCGGCCGCGGCGCAGCGCGCCGGCAAGGCTGCGCAAGCGGGCGCTGCCGCAAAGAATAAGGGAAAAGCCTGATGCGCAATACCCGGGTCGAAATCCGCATCGGCGGCACCGGCGGCCAGGGCCTGATCCTGTGCGCCAAGATGCTCGCCGATGCGCTCGCCGCAGCGGGCCGACGCGTCGCCCAGTCGCAGACCTATGAACCGACGTCGCGCGGCGGCTACTGCAACTCCGATCTGGTGATTTCGGAGCGCGAAGTCGATTTCCCGCTCGCGACCGCGGTCGACTACCTCGTACTCCTCAACCACCTCGCGATCAAGCCGTCGTGGCCCCTGCTCAAACCGGGCGCGCTGGTCATCGCCGACACGCGGCTGTGTCCCGAACTGCCCAAAGGCAACTATCGCGCCCATCACCTACCCCTCAGTCGCACCGCGATCGAACTCGGCAGCGAGCGCGTGGCGAACATCATCGCGCTCGGGGCGCTGGCAGCGCTCAGCGGCGTGTGCGAGCGCAAGGCGCTGGAACAAGCCGTGCGCGCGGAAACACCGAAGAGCTTTCTCGACCTCAACCTGGATGCGCTTGCTGCGGGATACCGGCTTGGCGAACAGGGGAGCGCTACCGCTGCGGTGGCTCAGTAGGTCGGCAAATCTTTACCGCTTCAGTTTGGGCGGACGCAGTTGTGCGCAAGCCATCGCGTAGCACGCAGATATGCTCATGGATTTGATCGGTCGGTTTCGGCGGCGGCATGACCTACGCCAGTGATGCCTATCCCAGTTGCCTTGGTTGAGGAAGCGGCGGCTTGAGCGTAACCTGGCCGTACTCGCCCCTGCTTTTGGGGGCTCTACAGGCCCCCTTTTAGCAGGTCCACGTTTTATTAGAAGCCATGGAACCATCCGCCACGCCCGCCGAGAAACTGAATGCCATGGGATTTCGCAAGTGCGGCGAATGGCGGCTGGAGGACGGCAAAATCAAGTGCGTTCTCTCTGACAACGCCGCCGCACCAAACGTCCTTTATGCTTTCATCTCAGAGAGCGCGGTTCTCTACGTTGGAAAGACCGTGCGCTCTTTGAAAAAACGGATGTACGGCTACCAGAATCCAGGGGCGACGCAGTCTACGAACATCAAAGGGAACAAGTTCATAAAGGAGACTCTCGCCCAAGGCAGGCTCGTCGAGGTTCATGCGCTCCCAGACAACGGCCTGCTGTACTACGGTGGTTTCCACGTGAACCTTTCCGCAGGCCTCGAAGACAGCCTAGTCGCCAATCTGAAACCGAAGTGGAACAAGGCAGGAATTTGATTTCCAATTACGCCTTGGAGAACGTACGTGCCCGGAAACAGTGCGCGTTCGACGCATATTGGCTCCAAATTGGCACGCAGAATTAGCAGCGATGGCGACGAAGGAAGACATTCTCGAACAGCTCGTCGAAGAGTATCTTCTTCACAAAGGGTATTTCGTCCGTCACAACCTCAAGTTCTTGCCTCGTCGAGATCACCCTGACTTCGTTTCCAATCAGGATTCCAATCATAGTGACATTGACGTTCTCGGCTTCAATCCAAAGCTCCAAGGCGCCGACCGCGTGTGGGCCGTAAGCTGCAAGAGTTGGCAGGGCGGCTTTGGCCCTGAAGCAGAGCTTAGGAACATCCTGGCGGAGAAGGTGGTGCGCGGACGAGCGGCTTGGAAATCGTTTCGTGAGTTGGTGAAGCCCAAGTGGTCCGAAGCTTTTCGTCAAGCCATTTCCGATGCGACAGGTGAGCAGGAATTTACATACGTGCTCGCTGTCACCAAGATTGTGGGAGGCAAGCAACCGTGGGAAGAAAACCAGGAGTTTCGTGCAGCGCTGGGTGGCAACCCCATTCGAATCGTCGAGTTCAGAGAAATATTGAAGGAGATCTATCCTTCTTTGAAGACAACCCTTGCGGGCACCGAAGTCGGCCGCATGCTCCAATTGTTTAAGGCTGTAGGAATCAAGGTTGACGCCGATACTGTGTTCTAACCTCAATCTTGGGCATCGGCGTTGTCATCATGGCGCATTTCGCCTTCAGCTACTCCGATGCATTCAGTTCCGCGGGCGAAGTGTTGGCCGCCAACCCAGACGCGAAGCGTGTCACCCAGAAATGGCGCTTTGGTCCCGAAAACATGGCCGCGATATATGACCGCTAACCCCGCGATGATGCCGGCCCGTCCGGGATCGGCCCCCGAGCGCACGGCCATCGCGTAATGGCGGCCGCCCGCGCGGCGGCCATCGCAATGCCGCGAACATTCTTTAGCTTTCAAAACCTGAAACCAACGCACCGTATTCCTTTCCGCGATGCTTCCGTGCCAAATATGGCAAGTTTATGAGCGCTATCTTGCCAGCGAAGGAAAAACATTCAGGGCAGAGCAACCGTTCTTTGTTTCCAACTACAATGCTCATACGGCGGAATGCATACCGACTCCGCCCTCGAAACTCCACTGGCGAATATAATGATCCCGCATAACAACTCCTTCTGGTGGCGTCGTGGCGAATAACTTCAAGAGTGACGACAGTTTTCTGAGAAAACTTGCGGTCGGCGCCGCGGGCACAAATGCCACGATCGACCGGCTGAAAGCGATGGGATTCAACCCGATAGAGCTTGAGCGCGGTTCCACGGGTTTCAAGATATGGAAGAAGATCAAGATCAAGCGTGTGCGGGTTCCCGACATTCTGTGTTTGAAGACGGGCATACGATTTGAATCCCGGGGCAAGACGAAACCGGAAATATCGATGTCTCATTCCCTCAATGACCCGAAGCGGGCTTGGGATGCCGGTATGCGTGATGACGACATCGTTTCGATTGTCGTCTTCGTTCAAAACGACGATTCGCCGATTGACCTCAAGCAAATCTCACCGGTTCATTTCGTCGGTGTCAGAGACCTGCGGCACGCATTCGCCGCGAAACAGGTCGCCATCACTCAGCCCAAAGGGGTTGAGGAAGGTTCGGAAATACGGGTGGTGTGGACATGCGCTGCCGCCAACCAGCGCTCTATAGTTTCGGCGGTGGAACCCGGCAGGATCAGCCTTGCCCCCATCTCGGGGGAACGCAAACAATCGATGCAGTTGAGCCGGAGAAGGAGAGACGGCACTATATCCTTGCTGCCACAGGTCGATGCTGGCGATACTGTCGAGGCCAATCAGATTGTGGCCTCGGTTGTCCCGGTTACCACAAAGCTCAAATGCCCCAAGGCGGTTAGCGAAGCCTATTTCGTGGAAAAGCTCGCGAGTGTGAACTTGAGCGAGCGGTACGCCGCCGCAAAAGCGTTGCGGTACCGAGGCTACACGAAAGCCAAACCGGTTCTCGAATCCAGAATGATCGATGCCGACGAGGATATTTACGTCCAACTTGAGGCCGCGGCAGCGCTTGCGGCCTATGACGATCTGAACGGCTGGGCTTTCATAGAAGGCAAGCTGCGCAGTCCGGTCATGACCGTTCCGCTTGAAACGCAACTGGAAACGGTCATCGTCGCGTCCGAAATTCCCAAGCGCCGGGGCGAAAAGCTGCTGATCGAAGTGTTGCGGGATTCGCGACGCGACGACGAACTGCGCGCCGGAGCTGCATGGGCGCTCGGGCAATTCGCTTCCGCCACATCGGCGACGGCACTTGTCGATACATTCAACTCGAGCCCCTTGGAGATCAAGATTGAAGCGGCACGCGCGCTTTTGCGGATCGCCGAGCCGCAAATTCCTCACTTGATCGAACTCCTGAAGAACGGTGACCCGGCCAAGCGCGACGGCCTTTCCTGGGTGCTTGCCCGAACCGGCCGATTCAATCCATCGGACATGGTCGCCGGGGCCGATGAGAACCTTAGAAAATGGATGAGCTACATCGTCGGCTATGGCAAAGACAAGTTCCTCAAGAGCGATGTTGATGCAATCTGCAAGGCAGACCCGGAAGTATATTTCGCTGCCAGCGTGTTATGGCAGATTGTGGCAAGTTGGGTCAACGACCTGAGGGAATACTGACATGCCGAGCAAACCGCTTTACCGCACCGCCAGAGGTCAGGCCTATGTAGGAGATTCGCTTGAGCTTCTCGCGGAATTGCCTGACAGCAGCGTCGATCTGGTCATGACGTCGCCGCCGTTCGCACTTCGACGCCAAAAGACCTATGGCAATGTTGCGGAATCAGAGTACGTCGAGTGGATTAAGCCATTCGGCCAGGAGGTTTTCCGAGTTCTCAAGGAAAGCGGGAGCTTCGTCCTCGACTTGGGTGGTGCATACCGTTTCGGCATTCCATCGCGTTCCCTGTATAACTTCCGCGTGCTCCTGGCTTTTTGCGACGAGATCGGGTTTCACCTTGCTGAGGATTTCTACTGGTTCAATCCGGCGAAGCTGCCCTCGCCGATCGAATGGGTCAACAAACGAAAAATTCGGGCAAAGGATTCCGTCAACACTGTGTGGTGGTTTAGTAAGACCGACTTTCCAAAAGCCGACGTTCGGAAAGTGCTGGCTCCGTATTCGGATCGGATGAAGAAGTTGATCGAGGACCCGGAGAGTTTCTATAAGCCAAAGAAGCGCCCGTCAGGCCATGACATAAGCGGTGGGTTTGGCAAGGATAATGGAGGCGCAATTCCTTCCAACCTCCTTTCCATTCCGAACACCGACAGCAACTCAAGCTATCTCCGGCTCTGCAAGGAACTCGGACTCGAACGCCACCCGGCACGATTCCCCTCGGAACTCCCCGCGTTCTTTATCAAGATGCTGACCGACGAGGAAGATGTCGTCCTGGATATTTTCGGCGGATCAAACACCACCGGCTTTACCGCCGAGGCGCTAAAACGGAAGTGGCTCACTTTTGAGATGAATCCGGAATATCTCGCATCATCCGCACTTCGATTCCTCGAGGGGCATGGTTCCGAGACCATTAAGCGGGTATTGGAGGACTTGAACAACAGCCATGCCGATTACCTTATCGGGGAAACGGTTTGCGCATTGGACCCAGCAAAAAAACCAAAAGCAAATGAAACTCTGGGACAAGGAGCATTGTTTGTTTCCGAGGCGGGCGGGAGCTATTCGCTCTATCGGAAGACGCCCAAAAAAACCTACCAGCGGACGCGCAAAACACCACGCGCTGCTTAACTATTTGGTGACCCCGCTCGTACACGGCGTCCAAGGGCCGGGAGCGGGGTTTCAATGTTCCCTAATCCGCCTTCGCCTGGCTCCAGGCTTCGCGCTCCAGGGCCGCTTTCGCCTCAGGTGTAAGTGCGTTGGGACAGCGTTTTCTTCCGCAGCGCGACCACCAACACCGGGCTCAGCCAGACCAGGAGGGTCAACGCGGCGAGCGCCGCCGCGATCGGCCGGTTGATGAAGCCGATCAGATTGCTGTTGGATTTGATCATCGAGCTGATGAAGTTTTCCTCGAGCATGCCGCCGAGCACGACGCCGAGGATGGCGGGCGCAATCGGAAAGTCGTTTTCCTCGAGGACATAGGCGATCACGCCGGCGGCGAGCATCACGCCGATATCGAACACCGTGTTGTTGATGGCGAAAGTGCCGACCGCGCAAAACAGCAGGATCACCGGCATCAGGATGTTGCGCGGCACTTTCAGGATGCGCTTGGCCGCCTTGATGCACAGCACGCCCAGCGGGACCATGATGATATTGGCGATGATGAACAGCAGGAATACGGCGTAGATGTTCTGCGGGTTGGTGGTGAACAGCGTCGGACCCGGGTTCATGTTCTTCATGTACAGCACGCCGATCACGATCGCGGTGATCGAGTCGCCGGGTATGCCAAACACCAGCGCCGGAATCCACGCTCCGGCGAGCGCGCTGTTGTTGGCCGCGCCGGACTCGACGATGCCTTCGATGTGGCCGGTGCCGAACTTCTCCGGTTCCTTGGAAAATTTCTTGCTCATCGCGTAGGACATCCAGGCCGCGATGTCGGCGCCGGCGCCGGGCAGTGCGCCTACCAGGGTGCCGAGCGCGCTGCCGCGCAGGATCTGTGTCGGATATTTTTTCGCCAGTCCCCACTGCCCGGCGAAGATGTTGCCGACCTTCTCCACCACCAATTCCGCCGGCGGACTGGTATCGACCGCGAAGCGGATGATCTCCGAGATCGCGAACATGCCTATCATCATCGGGATCATGCAGATGCCGCCCAGCAACTCGGTATTGCCGAATGTGAACCGGGCGAACCCGGCCGGATTGCCCAAGCCGACGCAGGCGACCAGGAGGCCGAGGAACAGCATGATCAGGCCCTTCAGCGGTCGATCGGAGGTGATGAACACGGCGCAGGTCAGGCCCAGCAGCACCAGCCAGAAATATTCGAAAGAACTGAAATTCAGCGCGAAATTGGCCAGTGCCGGCGCGAACACGATCAGCACCGCAGTGCCGAACAAACCGCCGACCGCCGAGAACACGAGGCCGGCGCCCAGCGCCAGTTCCGCCTGCCCCTTCTTCGTCAGCGCGTAGGCTTCGTCGGTGTAGGCGGCGGACGCGGGCGTGCCGGGAATGCGCAGCAGGCAGCCCGGGATGTCGCCGGAGAATATCGCCATCGCGGTGGCGGTGACGATGGCGGCGATCGCCGGAATCGGGGCCATGAAGAAGGTCACCGGCACCAGCAGCGCAGTGGCCATGGTCGCCGTCAAGCCCGGGACTGCGCCCACGAACAGGCCGAACAGCGAGGCGCCTATCATCACCAGGATGGTGTAGGGCTCGAACACCATCGCGAACGCCTGGCCGAGTGGACCCCAC
>JAJZUN010000082.1 GCA_021848555.1 Pseudomonadota bacterium
CTTGTTACAGCCGCAGTAATAGCAAATAGTGTCGCAAAACGGCAAGTGGACGTATAATGCGAGCGATCTGGTCATCCCGCCAACGTTTCGTTTTGCCAGCCAACTGCGATACGCGGCCTCGTCGAAGGCCTCGACAAAGCGGTCTGCTGTAGGATACGAGGTGTAACGCGGACCGCTGACGTTGAATTTCATCAGCAGTTCGGCGTCGACCTGTATATTGTTCTGGGACGGATTAATGCGTAAGGCTTTTACGTTCATCGGTGAAGTCTGCCCAATTCCAAGATGGAAATGTTGATGTGGATCAAAATTCTACCTTACGCGCAGGCAAAATGAGCGCACCCAAGCTTGCTCGGGTCATAGACATTCATGCACTGAAGAATGCCTGTTCCAATTGCAGTTTGCGTGAGATGTGCCTCCCGACCGGACTCAATCCGGACGAGATCGAGAAGCTGGACCAGATGGTCTATACGCGCAAACGCGTCAAGCGCGGCGACAGTGTATACCGTTCCGAAGAGAAATTCGGCTCCCTCTACGCCATACGCAGCGGCTTTTTCAAGACCACCCTGGTCATGGAGGACGGCCGCGACCAGGTCACCGGATTTCACATGGCCGGCGACATGCTGGGCATGGACGGCATAGGCGCGGACCAGCACTCCTGCAATGCCGTGGCCCTGGAAGACAGCGAGGTATGCGTCATCCCCTACGGCCGGCTGGAAGAGCTGTCGCGTGAGATCTACGAGTTGCAGCAGCACTTTCACAAGGTAATGAGCCGCGAAATCGTGCGCGAGCACGGCGTCATGCTGCTGTTGGGCAGTATGCGCGCCGAGGAGCGCCTAGCCGCGTTTTTGCTGAACCTGTCGCAGCGCTTCACCTCGCGCGGTTATTCCGCGTCGGAATTCAATCTGCGCATGACGCGCGAGGAGATCGGCAGCTACCTCGGCCTGAAACTGGAGACCGTCAGCCGTACCTTCTCCAAGTTCCAGGAAGACGGCCTGATCGGCGTGCAGCAAAAGAATATCCGCATCCTCGACGGCGAGGGCCTGAAGAGCGTGCTGGGCCGCGAACCCGGCTAAGAGCCCGTTGCAAAATGAGAAAAACGGGCTTTTCGTTCGCGCAAGGTTGACCAAGACCTTGCGCGCTACGCCGCGAAGCAAGTCCTCTTGGGGGACGCGCGCCAACCATGCTTTCTGTACGGATAGAAAGCATCCGTACAGAAAGCACGGTTATGGGTAAGAACCGGGAAAGCATGGGGTTTTATCCAAGATCGTCGATTGTATGCGGATAGTTTCATCATCCGCATACAATCGACGATCCGCACGGACGGATTCATCGTCCGTGCAAGGTCTTGCTAGCTCATTTTGCAACCGTTTCTAAGCGCAACGCCAAGCAACGGGGCAGGCCCCGTTTCGAATTCCCGGTATCCTGCCCTCTCCGAGATTCGCGCCGCGCGCGGCATCGCTCCCGCTGCGCCTCATCACTAACCGGTATTCCCCAATCGGTCAGCGGTACACCAGCACCGGAATCTTGCTGTGGGTCAGCACCTTGTGGGTTTCGCTGCCCAGCAACATGCCGGAAAGCCCCCGGCGGCCATGCGACGCCATGAAGATCAGATCGCATTTTTCCTTTTTCGCCACGCTGATGATGCCGGCATAGGGCGTCTCGGCCGTCACCACTGCGCCGCGGTACTTCAACCCGGCGGCGCACGCCGCAGTTTCGATCTGCGCCAGATATTTCTCCCCGGCCTCGCGCGCGTGGCGCTCGAACTCCTTGGGCGTCGGCATGTCCGGCGGAATGTAGTCGCCGAAATAATAAGGCTGGAACGGCTCGACCACATAACAGCCGGTGACCCTGGCATCGATGCTCTTGGCGAAACTCAGCCCCGATTTGATCGCATTCATCGATAGTTTCGAACCGTCGGTCGGAATCAATATATTCGTGAACATGGCACCTCCTTGAAAAACCGTTCAACTGCAACCATCCGCTTGTCCCCGCTTGGGGCAGCCCTCAGGCCGGCCCGTCCCCGGCAGCGGACAGCGATTCACTTCGAAGGGCGAGCGCTGCAGGAAGCAGGTTAGCGCGCTCGACGCCGCGGCGAAAGCCCAGAACAGAAAGAAACCGATCGAATAGACCGCGGTTCGGCCCAATTCCACCGGTTCGCCCAGGACATGCATGTCCTTGGGGTCAAACAGGCTGAAGGTAATCCCTTCGGCGATGCCGGCGACCAGAAACGCCGGCCACAGGATCCACATGAGTCTTCGGCTCATTGCTTGCCCTCCTCCCTTGAATAGCCTGCCCCCGCCGCAGGCAAGGCCGCGCGCCCCCCCAGCGTCAGGCCGCCGGCCGAGGGCAGCGTCCAGTCGCCCGTCAGGCGCCAGTCGCCCTGCTCCAGCACCACATGCCAGCGTCCGGCCCGCGGCGGCTGTATTTGCCCCTCGTAGACGCCCGGCCCGGCCATGGCCAGCGCCACCCTCTGATCCATGCCGGCCCGCGTCGGATGCGCCAGCTGCAGGGTCAGCGTACCGCCCGGCGCGATGTCCAGCAGCACGCGCACGCGGCCGTCGACGAGAAACAGTTCGGCGTGTATGCCCAGGCGCTCGGCAGTATCGCTGCGGCCTATGGTCTTGTTGATGGCCATGCCCTCTTTGTAATAATCGTCCATCACCAGACCGTCGTCGCTGCGCACCGCCAGCCAGGCGGTAACCAAGCCCGCGACGACGACGGTCGCGGGGCCTGCCATCAATATCCAGGGCCAGGGTTCGCGATACCAGGGCTGCGCCTGCAACTTGTTCAGGTTCATCTGCGCCTCATCTCACCAGGAATATCGAGCGTTCCCGCACAGCGATGGCCGGGTCGTCGGCGGCGCCGACTTCGAATTCGATTTTATGCGACCCGGCCGGCAAGCGCCCCTTCTCGATGCGCACCCGCACCGGCACCATGCGCGTGGCCGCTCCGGGAATCTCCACCGCATCCGCATCCACCACCTGCAGGGTGGGCGCGCCGCTGGCGTGGATGACGAAGCGATGCGGCGTTTCCTGCGTGTTCATGATCTGCAATTGATAGATGTTTTCCACCCAGCGTTCGTCGATCTCGCGCGAGAGACTTGCCCGATCGCGGATCACGTCGACCTTGAGCGACACCCGCGTGTACAGGGCAACGCCGATCGCGATGATCACGGTCCACAGGATCGCGGTGTAGACCAGCACCCGCGGCCGCAGCGACCGCGCGACGATCTGGCGCGAAGTCAGCTTCTTCTGCAGCGCGTTTTCGGTAGTATAGCGGATCAGCCCCTTGGGGTAACCCATCCGTGCCATCACCTGGTTGCAGCCGTCGATACAGGCGGCGCAGCCTATGCATTCGTATTGCAGGCCGTCGCGGATATCGATCCCGGTGGGGCAGACCTGGACGCAGAGGTTGCAGTCTACGCAATGCCCGAGTCCCAGCGCCGCCGCGTCGATATTGCGCGCCCGCGGGCCGCGCGGTTCGCCGCGCTCGGGGTCATAGGTGATAATCAGGGTGTCCGGATCGAACATGGCGCTCTGGAAGCGCGCATACGGGCACATGTACTTGCACACCTGCTCGCGCATCCAGCCCGCATTGCCGTAGGTGGCGAAACCGTAGAACAGGATCCAGAATATTTCCCAGGCGCCCAGCGCGGGTGCGCTGCCCGCCCCGCCTGCCGCGGCCAAGCCCGCCACCTCGGCGGCAAGCACATGGATAGGCGTGAAATAGCCGACGAAGGTAAAGCCGGTCCACAGAGAAAGCGCCAGCCAGAGCCCATGTTTCGCCGCCTTGAGGCCGAGCTTGCGCGCCGACCAGGGTTCCCGGTCCAGGCGCATGCGCGCAACGCGGTCGCCCTCCACCTTGCGCTCGATCCACATGAAGATTTCCGTGTACACGGTCTGCGGGCAGGCATAGCCGCACCACAGCCGTCCGGCCACGGCGGTAAACAGGAACAGCGACAGCGCGGATACCACCAGGAACCCGGTGAGATAAATGAAATCCTGGGGCCAGAAGACGATGCCGAAAATGTAGAACTTGCGCGCCACCAGATCGAACAACACGGCCTGGCGTCCGTTCCAGACCAGCCAGGGGCCGCCGTAGTACACCAGTTGGGTGAAAAAGACCAAGGCCCAGCGCCAGCGCGCGAACCAGCCGCTTACCGCGCGCGAATAGATTTCCCGGCGGCTTTCATACAACGGCTGTTCGACCGCCTCGGCCGGTCTGGACAGGTCGGATTCTTTTGAAATGTCATTCACGAATGATTGAAATGCAAGAATGCGCCCGAAACGCCGCGCACCCGGAGCCGGTGCGCAAGCGCCGGACCGCCACCGCCCGCGGACGGTTCGCCGCCCGCGGTTGCCGGCGCCGCTATGCGGCGCTCACTTGGCGGCGGGTTTTTCCGCCGGTGCGGCTGCCGCACCCGGCTTGTTGGAAAGACTCCACACATAGGCCGTCAGTATATGCACTTTGGCCTCCCCGAGGAGTTCCTTTTGCGCCGGCATGACATCGATGCGACCCTTGCTGATGGTCTCGATCAGCGCCGGTTCGTCCGACCCGTGCAACAGCGCCTTGATGTTCAGGTTCTCCGAGCCTATGGCCGGGTTGCCCTTGGCGTCGGGGCCGTGACAGGCGGCACAGACGGTCGGGAACTTATCCTTGCCGCGCGCAGCGCGCAGGGAATCGAAGGTGCTGCCGTTGAGCGACATCACGTAATGCGCCATATCCTTCACGCCGTCGTCGCCGAGCACCGCGCCCCAGGGCGGCATGATTCCTTTGCGCCCGTTGCTGATCGTTTCCTTGATCATCTCGGGTTCGCCGCCCCACATCCAGTGGATGTCGGTCAGGTTCGGATAGCCTTTGCCGCCGCGGGCGTCCGACGAATGGCATTGCGCGCAATTGTTCAGGAACAGCTTTTGTCCCAGGGCCATTGCCACCGGATCGGCCGCCAGAAGCTTGATGTCTGTTTTCGCGTATTTTTCATAGATCGGACCCGATTGCGCATTGGCCTGCGCCACTTCCTCGTCGTGCTGCTTTTTCGAAGTCCACTGATACGAGCCGGTATAGGTGCCCAAGCCCGGATACAGGAACAGATAGAGCAAACCGAAAACAATGGTTATATAGAACAGCCAGATCCACCAGCGCGGCAGCGGATTGTTGTACTCGACCAGGTCCTCGTCCCAGGCGTGACCGGTCGTTTCCTCTTCGGAGCCGGACACCTTGCGCGTGCTCATCACCTGCAGCAGCACGCCGCAGGCGATGATGCTCACGATGGTGATGATGCTGATATAGCCGCTCCAGAAACCGCTGGTGAAATCGCTCATTTCCGCTCCCCGTATCCGATCCTGTCTTCCTCTTCGTCAAAAGGCAGACGCGCCGCCTGATCGAAGCCCGCTTTGCTGCGGTCGCTGTAAGCCCAAAGCACGATGGCTACGAACAGCACAAAAAACACCACGGTGACCACCGTGCGCAAGACGTTGATGTCCATCATTGCCTCACCGGGGCGGCTGCAGCACCCGCTTTGATCGCGGTGCCCAGGCCCTGCAGGTAGGCGATCAGGATGTCCTGCTCGGTCTTGCCGGCAAGCTGCTTGCCGGCGCCGGCAATATCCGCATCGCTATAGGGCACGCCTACGCTGCGCAGGGCGCGCATCTTGGCCTCGATGTCGTCGCTTTTCGCCGCGGTCTTCGCCAGCCAGGGATAGCCGGGCATATTGGATTCCGGCACCAGGGCGCGCGGATTGTTGAGGTGGGTGCGGTGCCAGTCGTCGCTGTATTTGCCGCCGACGCGGTGCAGATCCGGTCCGGTGCGCTTGCTGCCCCACTGGAACGGGTGGTCGTAGACGAATTCGCCCGCGACCGAGTAATGGCCATAACGCTCGGTCTCGGCGCGCAGCGGGCGGATCATCTGCGAGTGGCAGTTGTAGCAGCCTTCACGCAGATAAATATCGCGGCCGGCGAGCTGCATCGGCGTGTAGGGCTTCAATCCGGTCACCGGCTCGGTGGTGGATCTCTGAAAATACAGAGGCACGATTTCCACCAGACCGCCGAAGGCAATCGCCAGAACGATCAGAACGATCATCAGGGCGCTGTTTTTTTCTATCATGCTGTGGCTGAAATTCATGGTTTTTCTCTCCGCTCAGGCGTGCGCTGCGGCAACCGCCGGGATGGGCGCGTTCACGGCCTGCTGACCGGCCACCGTCTTCCACACGTTGTAGGCCATCACGAACATGCCGGCCAGGTACAGCAGGCCGCCCGCGAGGCGGATGACATAGAACGGATAGGTCGCCTTCACGCCCTCGACGAAGGTGTAGGTGAGCGAGCCGTCGGGGCTGATATCCCGCCACATCAAGCCCTGCATCACCCCGGCGATCCACATGGCGGCGATGTAGAGCACGATGCCTATGGTGGCCATCCAGAAGTGCATGTTGATCAGCGGCACGCTGTACATGGCGGCGCGCCCCCACAGACGCGGAATCAGGTAGTAGATCGAGCCCATCGCAACCAGGCCGACCCAGCCGAGCGCACCGGAATGCACGTGGCCGATGGTCCAGTCGGTATAGTGCGACAGCGCGTTGACCGTCTTGATCGACATCATCGGCCCCTCGAAGGTCGACATGCCGTAGAAGGACAGCGACACGATGAGGAATTTGAGTATCGGATCCTGGCGCAATTTGTGCCAGGCACCGGACAGGGTCATCATGCCGTTGATCATGCCGCCCCAGGAAGGCGCGAGCAGGATCAGCGAGAACACCATGCCGAGCGACTGCGCCCAGTCGGGCAAGGCGGTGTAGTGCAGGTGGTGCGGGCCGGCCCACATGTAGGTGAAAATCAGGGCCCAGAAGTGCACCACCGACAGGCGATAGGAGTACACCGGGCGCCCGGCCTGCTTGGGGATGAAGTAGTACATCATGCCGAGGAAGCCGGCGGTGAGGAAAAAGCCCACCGCGTTATGCCCGTACCACCACTGCACCATGGCGTCCTGCACCCCGGCATAGGCGGAATAGGATTTCCAGAAGCTGACCGGCACCGCTGCACTGTTGACCAGATGCAGCACCGCCACCGTGATGATGAACGCGCCGAAGAACCAGTTCGCCACGTAGATATGCGGCGTCTTGCGCTTGGCGATGGTGCCGAAGAACACGATCGCGTAGGAAACCCACACTACGGTAATCAGTATGTCGATCGGCCACTCGAGCTCGGCGTATTCCTTGCCCGAGGTGATGCCAAGAGGCAGCGTTACCGCCGCGAGCACGATGACGGCCTGCCAGCCCCAGAAAGTGAAGGCCGCGAGTCCGCCGGCGAACAAGCGCGTGTGGCAGGTGCGCTGAACCACGTAGAAGGAAGTGGCGAACAGCGAGCAGCCGCCGAACGCGAAGATTACCGCATTGGTGTGCAAGGGCCGCAGTCGCCCGTAGGTCAACCAGGGAATATCGAAATTGAGTTCCGGCCATGTCAGCTGCGCGGCGATGATCACGCCGACCAGCATGCCGACGATGCCCCACACCACCGTCATCAGGGCAAATTGCCGGACTACCGTGTAATTGTATGTATTCGTGTTGTCCATGTGCTTCTCGCAGTAATCGATTGACAAAACCCACGTGCGGCCAGATCGCTTGCGACCCAACTGCAGCGACAGCCTCGGTTCAAGCCTCCAACCTGGTCCTGGCCGACTCCTCCCTGGTGCAAGCCGCCCGCGCCAATACGGGTGCGGGACACGACGCAAACATCCGGCGAAACGCGTATAGCCATGATGATAGTAGTGTTAATGCAAATTTGAAACCCTGACGTAGGTCAACTTTCAGGGCGCGGGCGTTCCGCGGACCCCAACCGTTCGACGCCAAACCGCCCTTCTGCCGCCTGCGCCGGCCCCGGCCGCCGGCGCAAACCGTCAAGCGGCATGCAACGAAAGCACGCTGCGCAGCTTCGGCGAGCGGGCGGTGCCGCACCCGATGCAGTCCACATCGGCGATGGCGCTGAGGCGTTTGATGTCATTCAGCCGAATATGCCTGCGCTGCGTCGTGATCAGCTTTTCTTCCCGAAAACGCGTCAGAATTCGACACACGGTCTCTTCGGCAATACCCAGGTAGTTGCCGATGTCTCCGCGCGACATGCTCAGGTGAAATTCCGTGGGCGAGTAATTCCGGCTGGCGTAGCGCTTGGACAGGCCGACCAGGTAACCCGCCAATTTTTCCTCGGCGCTCCTCTTGCCGAGCAGCAGCATCAGTTCCTCGTCGTGGCGAATCTGCTTGCTCATGATGGTGAGCATCTGATACTGCAGCGATGGAATCGCCTGGGCCAGCTCTTCGAATTGAGCGGCATCCACCATGCACACGGAAGTGGTTTCCAGCGCCCTGGCCTCGCAGGTGTAATGCCGGGCGGCGAGCGCGCTCAGCCCCAACAGTTCGCCGGCAATATGAAATCCGATGATCTGGGTCCGGCCGTCCTCGGTGCAGAGATAGCTTTTTACCGAGCCGCTGCGGATCGCATACACGTAGTCAAAGCGCTTGCCGGGCCGGAACAACAACTGGCCGCGTTTGAATACCGCCTTGCGCCTGATCACGCTGTCGAGCAGCGTCATGTCGGCGCTCTCCAGGCCCAGCGGCAGGCACAGGTTGTAGATGCCGCAATGGTTGCACGCGACCGGATCACAGGACTGCAGCGCGGCCGGCCGGAGCCGGGTGCGCGGCGGCTTGGCGCCCCCGCTTTTCGCACCCACCGGGCTTTCTCTCATGCCAGGCTCCAGCTTCCCCGCGACTCCTGCACCCGGCCCTCGTCCCTGAGCTTGATCAGATGCGCCAGCAGGGAGCGGCTTGCGACCGGATGCAGGCGCGGCGAAACGTCGTCGTAGACCCGGGGCAGCAGATGCTCCAGCGTGCCCGTGCCGGCGTCGCGCACCGCGTTCAGCACCTTGTTCTCGCGCCCGAGCCGGTGAATCAAGAGCCGCTCCAGCGCTTCCTGCGGCCTGCCCATCAGAAAGCCGTGCCCCGGCGCCAGCCAGTCCAGGTCTTCGCTCTGCAGCTGGCGCAGCGAATCGAGGTAGACCCGCATGTCGCCGTCGGGCGGATTGATGACCACCGTGGAACCCTGCATGCCGTGATCGCCGGTGAACAGCAGCTTTTCGTCCTCCAGCAGATAGCAAAGCTGGTTCGAGGCGTGCCCGGGCGCGTGGATCACCCGCAGCACGCAGTCTGCCAGTGCAAGCCGCTCGCCATGGACCA
>JAJZUN010000083.1 GCA_021848555.1 Pseudomonadota bacterium
AGGCTCACGGATACGCCTGAGGGACACGTGTGCTCCCTGTTCGTGAACCGCCCGGTGCGGACCCGCATGCCGGGTGGTGTGGGGAGGGCCGGTTAGCAGCCGGCCCTTACCCGATTGGGCCTCATTTCGACTGCCGTTCCACTGACGCTGCAATAAACTGTCGAACGACACTTAGATCGTCGTCGCTATGAATGGAGTAATCCGTCCATTCTTCAGCGGCGTTGTAGGTGGAAATCACGTAGTGCTTTCGGCGAGGATGTAGGTACGCGAACACGCGATTATTGATTTTCATAGAAATTGCATACTTCAGCGCGTCCATAGTAATGCCAGGCCTCAACTGCTTAATTTCCTCAATGAGTTTCGACACCCTCGCGCGAACTCCGGCATCGGTGATGTACGACAGGTGGTCATCGAGCTTGTAAACGACGACCGTTTCGGGCGGGGATGGAATTGCCTGTTCAGAAAAGACGGGAAGGACATCTTCGCTCTTCTCAAGCTTGATGCATGAATACGAGAAAAGAGAAATTCGTGCATCTATCCACTTGCATCGGTTGATGAGGGTTTGCGAGAAGCTAGGCGCGACGAGGAGTAATCGCACCGGTTTAGTGGGATCGATGTTGTGAATTGGATAGAGTCGGGCATATGTTTCAATTCTTGCAGCTATGTGGTCGTAGTAATCCAGACATTGAAAGAGCATTCCATCGTCTTCAATGATCTTCAGTTCTGCGACGACCATTGATCGGCCGCTATCAACGAACAGCACATCAAGGCGACCGCCCGCGGCCTGCTTTTGGTGATCAACGAAAACGAGACCTTCCTCAATGAGGTCAGAGTTTTGGCGAACCAGGTCTTCGAGTTTTTGCTCGGACACTTCGACCTTTCTGTATCTCGGCATGGCTAGAAGCTCCTGATTAATGAGGCCCAACGCAATATCAAGCACCGAAATGCCGAATAAAACGGCGTTTCCGTCGCGGTGCGTGTCAACTGGTGCATGAAATCAACATCTTGATGTACTGCACGTCCGTACAGGTTCTTGTTATCCCGCATAAACAACGATGTTATTCCCCATCTCATGAGCCAAGATACTGTTTTTCAGAAGCATTGTCTATTAAGGCTGTAGCCGTCTCGACCACTCTTGAAAAAGGCTCGACAGCCTGGTCATGACCGACAGTGTGAATTCGTCGGCGTAAGGTGAACGACCGGTCCCGCTGCATTGCGGGCCGCGATGCAGCCGGTCTCGAAGGGTCGCCCGGGGGCGGTTGCTGGTGCCAACGCTTCCGGTCGGCAGACATTCGACAGACGTAACGCCGCATTGCGACGTTGGCGCTATCCGTTAAAACCACGCGTCCTGCATCTCCAGGCAGGTGGCGTCGAAGCTGCGCAATAAGGCGTGCTGCGCAGTCGTCTTGGGCAGTTCGTAGCGGAAGAAATACTGGCAGGCCTGCAGCTTGCCCTGATAGAAATCCGATTCGCTGCCCGTCGCGACTGCGAGTGCGCGTTGGGCGATCACGCCCTGGCGCAGCCAGATCCAGGCGATTGCCACATGTCCCAGCATTTCCAGATAGGCCGTGGCGTTTGCGAGCATGAGATTGGCGTCGCGCTGCGCGAGCAGCGCCTTGGTGGTGGTGCCAACCTCCAGCAGGGCGCTACTCAGGGCCGCAGCGCACTGCTGCAGCGGCGTCGCTGCGTCCGCCTGCGCCGCTGCGGCGGTCTCGCCCATGCGCGCGAGCAGCAGTTCGAAGGCGCGGCCGCCCTGCATGCCCGCCTTGCGCCCGAGCAGGTCCAGCGCCTGAATGCCGTGGGTGCCCTCATGTATCGGATTGAGACGGTTGTCGCGGTAGAACTGCTCGACCTTGTAGTCGCGGGTGTAGCCATAGCCGCCGTGCACCTGAATCGCGAGATTGTTCGCCTCCAGGCACCATTGCGACGGCCAGCTCTTCGCGATCGGGGTAAGGATGTCGAGCAGCAGGCCCGCCTCTTTGCGCGCGGCCTCGCTCTCGCCGGTCTTCTGCTCGTCCACCAGGCGCGCGCAATACAGGCACAGCGCCAGGCCGCCCTCGACGTAGGCCTTTTGCGCCAGCAGCATGCGGCGCACGTCGGCGTGCTCGATGATGGGCACCTGCGGCGAAGCCGGGTCCTTGGCGCCGGGGTGCCGCCCCTGCGGCCGGCTGCGCGCGTAATCCAGTGCGTGCAGGTAACCGGTGTAGCCGAGCAGTACCGCGCCCATGCCGACGCCGATTCTCGCCTCGTTCATCATGTGGAACATGCAGGCGAGGCCGCGGTTCGCCTGGCCCACCAGATAGCCCACGGCGCCGGGGCTGCCGCCGGGCTTGAACCTGCCTTCGCCGAAGTTGAGCAGCGTGTTGGTGATGCCGCGGTAGCCCATCTTGTGATTCAAACCGGCAAGCACCACGTCGTTGCGCTCGCCGAGCGAGCCGTCGGGTTTCACCAGTTTCTTCGGCACGATGAACAGCGATATGCCTTTGACGCCGGGTGGTCCGCCCGGGATTTTCGCCAGCACCAGATGGACGATGTTCTGCGACAGCTCGTGTTCGCCGGCGGAGATCCACATCTTGTTGCCGAACAAGCGGTAGCTTCCATCGCCTTGCGGTTCGGCGCGGGTCTTGATGTCCGCCAGCGACGAACCCGCCTGGGGTTCGGACAGGCACATGGTGCCGAAGAAGCGCCCTTCCATCATCGGCCGCACGTAAGTGTCGATTTGCTCCTTCGATCCGTGCGCGAGCAGCAGGTTGGCGTTGCCTATGGTGAGGAAAGGATAGCCGGCGGTGGACACGTTCGCGCCCTTGAACCAGGCGAAACAGGCGGAATTCACCGTTACCGGCAACTGCATGCCGCCCAGATCGTAGTCCTGCCCGGCCGCCATCAGTCCGGCCTGGCAGAAGGCGTCGAGCGCCTGTTTGACCTCGGGGATGATGTGCACCCGCTCGCCATCGAAATGGGGCTCGTTCTGGTCGTTCTTCCTGTAGTGAGGCTCGAACAGCTCGGTCGCCATGCGCTCGCAGGTGTCGAGCGCCGCGTCGAAGGTCTCGCGTGTATGGTCGGCGTAGCGCGGACGCGCGGTCAGCGCGCCGACATCGAGCAGCTCGTACAGCAGGAATTCGAGGTCGCGGCGGGAGAGGATCTTGGACTGCATGGCTTTGCCCTCTATTCGATGATCGCGACGACTTCGCCTTCGCGCACCACCTCGCCTTCCTTGAAGTAGATTTCGACCACGGTGCCCGCGCAGGGCGCGGCCACCGGGATTTCCATTTTCATCGACTCCAGGATGAGCACGGCGTCGTCGCGCGCCACTTTGGCGCCGGCCGCGGCCTCGATTTTCCAGACCTTGCCGGCGATGTCGCTGACTACTTTCGTTCTGGACATAGTTGCCCGGTGCGCTTGGTCAGGGCGACTGCCAGAACCGCCCTCAAACGACTTCGAACAGGCCGGCCGCGCCCTGGCCGCCGCCGATGCACATGGTGACGACCACGTACTTGGCGCCGCGGCGCTTGCCCTCGATCAGGGCATGGCCGGTGAGCCGGGAGCCCGACATGCCGTAGGGGTGGCCGACGGCGATGGCGCCGCCGTTCACATTCAGCCGGTCGTCGGGAATGCCCAGCTTGTCGCGGCAGTAGATCACCTGCACCGCGAACGCCTCGTTCAATTCCCACAGGTCGACGTCCTCGAGCCGGATGCCGGTGCGCTTGAGCAGTTTCGGGATCGCGAACACCGGGCCTATGCCCATTTCGTCGGGTTCGCAGCCGGCGACGGCGAAGCCGCGGAAGATGCCCAGCGGTTTCAGGCCTTTCTTCTCCGCTACCTTGGCGTTCATCACCACCTGGGCCGAAGCGCCGTCGGAGAACTGGCTGGCGTTGCCGGCGGAGATCACGCCGTCCGGGAACACCGGCTTGATCTTGGACACGCCCTCGTAGGTGGTGTCGGCGCGTATGCCTTCGTCGCTCGCGAGCGTCACCTCCTTGGTCAGCAGCATGCCGGTGGCCTTGTCGCCCACGCCCATGACGGTGGTGAAGGGCACGATCTCGTCCGCGAACTTGCCTTCGGCCTGGGCCTTGGCCGCGCGCTGCTGGCTGCGCGCGCCGTATTGGTCCTGCACCTCGCGCGGGATCTTGTAGCGCTTCGCGACCTGCTCCGCGGTTTGCAGCATGGTCCAGTAGATTTCCGGTTTGTTCTGCTTCAGCCAAACCTCGTTGATCATGTGCCGGTTGGCTTCGTTCTGTACGCAGGAAATCGCCTCCAGCCCGCCGGCGACGAAGATGTCGGCCTCGCCGGCGATGATGCGCTGGGAGGCCATGGCGATGGTCTGCAGCCCCGAGGAGCAGAAGCGGTTCACGGTGGCGCCAGCGGTGGTCACCGGGCAGCCGGCGCGCAGTGCGATCTGGCGCGCGATGTTGGCGCCGGTGGCGCCTTCCGGGGTGGCGCAGCCCATGAGCACGTCCTCGACTTCGGCGGCATCGATGCCGGCGCGTTCGATGGCGTGCTTGACCACGTGCCCGCCCACGGTGGCGCCGTGAGTCATGTTGAGGGCGCCGCGCCAGGACTTGGCGAGGCCGGTGCGAGCGGTGGAAACGATTACTGCGTCAGTCATGTTGATCTCCTGAAATAGCGCCTATTTACCGTGTCCTAGCGAACAGCGGACTTGCGCGCTGCGCGCGCCAACCGTGTTTTCTGTACGGATAAAAAGCGCATCCGTACAGAAAACACGGTTATGGTTAAAAGCAAGAAACTCATTGGGGTTGTTTTCATACAAGATCGCCGATTGTGCGCGGACGGGTTCATCGTCCGTGCGCAATCGACGATCCGCGCGGACGGGTCGCCGTCCGCGCAAGCGCCAAGAATTGCTACAGCGATGGGCGCGATTTAATGCGTAGCTCAATTGAACGTCTTCCCCTTCTTCGCCAGCTTGACCAGCAGCGGGGCCGGCTTCCAGTACTCGCCGTGGCGGCCCTTGGCGTATTTCTTCATCGCCGCGACCACGTTGGGCAGGCCCACGGTATCGGCGTAGAACATCGGGCCGCCGCGGTGCAGCGGGAAGCCGTAACCTGTGAGGTACACCATGTCGATGTCCGAGGCGCGTTGCGCGATGCCTTCCTCCAGGATGTGGGCGCCTTCGTTGATCAACGAGTACAGCAGGCGCTCGACGATCTCCTGGTCGCTGATCTTGCGCCGCTTCACCTTGATGTCTTTTGAGTGCTGGATGATCATGTCGTTCACCAGCTGCGACGGATAGGGCTTGCGGTCGCCCGGCTTGTAGTCGTACCAGCCAGCGCCGGTCTTCTGGCCGTAGCGGCCCATTTCGCACAGCAGATCGCCGGTCTTGGAATATTTCATTTCGGGGCGCTCGACGTAGCGGCGCTTGCGGATGGCCCAGCCGATGTCGTTGCCGGCCAGATCGCCCATGCGGAACGGCCCCATGGCGAAGCCGAGCTTTTCGATCGCCTTGTCGACCTGCTCCGGCAGGGCGCCTTCCTCGAGCAGGAATCCCGCCTGGCGCCCGTACTGCTCGATCATGCGGTTGCCGATGAAGCCGTCGCAGACGCCCGAGACCACGCCGGTCTTCTTGATTTTCTTGGCCAGCGCCATGGTGGTGGCGAGCACGTCCTTGGCGGTTTTTTCGCCGCGCACGATTTCCAGCAGCTTCATCACGTTGGCGGGCGAAAAGAAATGCGTGCCGATCACGTCCTGCGGCCGTTTGGTGAACGCCGCGATCTTGTTCAGGTCCAGGGTGGAGGTATTGGAGGCGAGGATGGCGCCGGGTTTCATCACCTGGTCGAGCTGCTTGAATACCTTTTCCTTCACGCCCATTTCCTCGAACACCGCTTCGATCACGATATCGGCGTTCTTGATCTCGTCGTAGGACAGGGTGCCCTTGATCAGGCCGACGCGCTCGTCGAGTTTGGCCTGCGTCAGCTTGCCTTTTTTCATCGTGTTTTCGTAGTTCTTGCGCACCGTGGCGAGGCCCTTGTCCAGCGCTTCCTGCTTCATCTCCAGCACCGTGACCGGTATGCCGGCGTTGGCGAAGTTCATCGCGATGCCGCCGCCCATGGTGCCGGCGCCGATGATGGCGGCCGACTTGATCGCCCGCTTGGGCGTGTCCTCGGGCACATCGGGGATCTTGGAGGCCGCGCGCTCGCCGAAGAAGAAATGGCGCAGCGCCTTGCTCTCCGTGGTTTGGATCAGCGCGAGGAAATTGTCGCGCTCGAATTTCAGGCCGTCCTCGAATTTCATGCTCGCGCTGGCGGCGACGCAATCGACGCATTTCAGCGGCGCCGGAAAATTCTTCGACATCGCGCCCACGGTGTTGCGCGCGAACTGGAAGAAGGCTTCGTGGTTGGGGTAGTCGACCTTGATGTCGCGCACCCGGGGCAGAGGCCGCACGGTGGCGACTTTCTCGGCGAAGGCGATGGCGCCCGCCATCAGGTCGCCCTCGATCATCTGGTCGAAGAGCTTGGTTCCGGCGAGCTTTTCGGAGGCCACCGGATTGCCGGAAACGATCATGTTGAGCGCGGTTTCAACGCCGACCACCCGCGGCAGCCGCTGGGTGCCGCCCGCGCCGGGCAGCAGGCCCAGCTTCACTTCGGGCAGCGCGATCTGCGCGCCGGGCACGGCCACGCGGTAGTGGCAGGCGAGCGCGAGTTCCAGTCCGCCGCCCATCGCGATCGAGTGGACGGCCGCAATCACCGGTTTGTCCGCATTCTCGATGGCCGCGATGACCGAGTGCAGGTTCGGCTCGGCGAAGCTCTTGGGGGTGTTGAATTCCTTGATGTCGGCGCCGCCGGAGAAGGCCCTGCCGGCCCCGGTGATCACGATCGCCTTGACGGCCCGCGCGGACAGGGCTTTTTTCAGGCCTTCGAATATGCCCAGCCGGGTCGCGTAGCCCAGGCCGTTGACCGGCGGGTTGTCTAGGGTGATGACGGCGATACTGCCTTTGACTTCGTAGTTTGCGCTCATGGAGACTCCTGAGAAAAAGCTCTAACAGCGGGCGGCGCGGATGGCGCGGAGACACCCGGGTGGGCTCCTCCGCTTCCGTTGCAGCGAATTGCGTGGTTCAAGGCCTCGAGGTCATACCTCCAGCCATTCCTTGCGGATTTTACTATCCTGCCGCAGTTCCTGCGGCGTGCCTTCAAATACGATGCGGCCGTGGCCCATGACGTACAGGCGCTGCGAGATATTCAGCGCGATCGCCAGTTTCTGTTCCACCAGCAGGATCGAAATGCCGCGATTCTTGATCTCGTTGAACAGCTCGGCCACCAGCTCGACGATTTTCGGCGCCAGACCCTCGGTGGGTTCGTCGATCATGATCAGGTCGGGGTCGCCCATCAGCGTGCGGCACAGGGTCAGCATCTGCTGCTCGCCGCCCGAGATCATGCCGGCCTCGACGCGTGCGCGCTCCTCGAGCCGCGGAAACAGGCGGTACATGTCCGCGAGATTCCAGCGCGCGGACTTGTCGGGCTTGGCGCCTTTCATGCCGAGGAGCAGGTTTTGCTCCACCGTGAGCGTGGGGAAAATGTCGCGCATTTCCGGCACGTAACCCAGGCCCTTGTGCGCGATCTGGTAGGCCTTGAGCCCCAGCATCTGCTCGTTCTTGAAAATCACCGAGCCCTCGGCCTCGACCTGGCCCATGATGGCCTTGATGGTGGTGGAGCGGCCCACGCCGTTCCGGCCCAGCAGGCTGACGATTTCGCCGTGGCCCACCTGCAGATGCACCCCGTGCAGGATGTGGCTTTTGCCGTAGTAGGCGTGCAGGTTCTTGACTTCGAGCATGGTATTAGTGAGCCTCCGTACCCAGGTAGGCTTCCTGCACCGCCTTGTTGCCGCGGATGTTCGCAGGCACGTCGCTGGCGATGACTTCGCCGTACACCAGCACCGAAATCTTGTCGGCAAGATCGAACACCACGCCCATGTCGTGCTCCACCATGATCAGGGTCTTGCCCTGGCTCACCTTGCGTATCAGTCCGACCGCATCGGCGGTCTCGGTGCGGCTCATGCCGGCGGTGGGTTCGTCGAGCAGGATCACCTCGGCGCCGCCGGCGATGGTGACGCCGATTTCCAGCGCGCGCTGCTCGGCATAGGACAGCACCCCCGCCGAGGTATCGCGGCGCTGCTTCAGCCCGATCGATTCCATCACCTCCTCGGCGCGCAGGTTGGCGTCCTTCAGTCCGCCGAGGCGATGCCAGAAGGAATACTTGTAGCCCAGCGACCAGAGCACGGCGCAGCGGATGTTCTCGAACACCGACATGCGCTGGAAGATGTTGGTGACCTGGAAGCTGCGCGACAGGCCTTTGCGATTGATCTCGAACGGTTTCAGGCCGTTGATATTCTCGCCGTTGAGCAGAATATCGCCGCCCGACAGCGGGTAGCGCCCGCTGATCAGGTTGAACAGCGTGGACTTGCCCGCGCCGTTGGGGCCGATGATGGCGTGGCGCTCGCCCTTGGGGATGGCGAGGTTGACGCCGCGGATGATCGCGGTATTGCCGAAGCTCTTGGTCACCGCCTTGAGTTCGATCGCGGTGCTCATGTCGCCGCCCGGTCCTGCAGGATGTGCACGATGTCAGCCCAGGCGCGGCCCACGGCAGTCCAGGCGAGGCGTGAGACGACGAATCCGCCGATGAGCAGACCGGCGGCCACGGCCCAGGGGGTGGCGTGGGTGACGTTGAATACGATTCCGAACAGCTTCATCTCAGGCGCGGTGCCGGCTTCGAGCGAAAAGTGATAAGTCATTTCCACCACGCTTATCAGGCCGGCGAGCAGCATCACGCCAGTGACGAGCGCTGCCGCGTAGGGCAGCCACAGGCGGCGCATCAACTGCGCCTTGATCACCGGCACGTGCATCACAATCAGGCTGGCGAAACCACCGGGGGCGTACAGCACTATCGCAAGGAACAGCAGCCCGAGATAGAACGCCCAGGCCTGGGTCACGCTACCCACCGCGGTCACCATCGTGAAGAACACGATGCTGCCTATGACCGGGCCAAAGAAAAACCCGGCGCCGCCGATGAACGTTGCGATCAGCACACCGGCCGAGCGCAAAGCGCCCACGTTCTCGGCGGTGACGATCTCGTAATTGATGCAACTCAAGCCGCCGGCGATGCCGGCAAAGAAGCCCGAAAGCACCAGCGTCAGAAATCGCACCATATGCGTGTCGTAGCCGACGAATTCGGCGCGCTCCGGATTGTCGCGCACGG
>JAJZUN010000084.1 GCA_021848555.1 Pseudomonadota bacterium
GCATGAGCGCCGGCATCACCGCGCTGATCCTAGCGGTGCAGCCGCTGCTCACCGCGCTGATCGTGTCGCGCTGGATGCACCAGCGCCTGAGGCCGCGCCAGTGGCTGGGCGTGGCCCTGGGCCTCGCCGGCGCGGCGCTGGTCGTGTGGCACAAGATCGACCTTCGCGCCGTCACCTGGGCCAGCCTGGCGGCGGTGGGGTTTTCGCTCGCCGCGATCACCGCCGGCACCTTGTACCAGCGCGTGTTCTGCCCGCGGGTGGACCTGTACGGCGCGGCGCTGCTGCAGTTCGCGATTTCGCTTGCGGTTCTGGCGCCGCTCGCCTGGGCGGTGGAAGGCATGCAGGTGCGCTGGGCCTGGCAACTTGCCGCCGCCATCGCCTTCCTGGTCATCCTCGCTTCCATCCTGGCAGTGAATGCGCTGCATACGCTGATGCGCCACGGCGAGGCGACGCGCGTCACCAGCCTGATGTATCTGACCCCGGTGTTTGCGGTGGTCCTGGAGTTATTGATCTTCGGCGTGGCGCCCAGCGCCCTGAGCCTGGCCGGCATCGCCGTCACCTGCCTGGGCGTGGCGCTGGTAACCTGGAACAAGACCCGGCCTGCGGCGGTGGCCTGATATGCGCCTGTGGCATCTGATCACGCTCACCATACTTACGCACACCGCGTTCAACGGCAGCCGCATGCTGGTGGCACTGTACGCGATCAAGCTGCACGCCTCGACTTTCGCCGTCGGCGCGCTGATGTCCGCTTACGCGCTGCTGCCCATGCTGTTCGCGGTGAGCGCGGGCCGCCTGGTCGATCGCAGCGGCGCGCGCTGGCCTTTGTTCGGCGCGAGCGTGGCCGTCGCCCTGGGCACGCTGCTGCCTTTCTTCTGGCCGCGCCTGGAAATACTGTATCTGGCGAGCACGCTGATCGGCGCCGGTTTCATGATGTTCCACGTCGCGGTCAGCCAGACGGTGGGCGCTATCGGCAAGCCCGAGGACCGCACCGCCAATTTCAGCTGGCTGGCCCTGGGCTTTTCCGTTTCCGGGTCGATCGGGCCGCTGGTGACCGGATTCGCCATCGACGCCATCGGGCACACGCACACCTTCCTGATCTTGTTTGGGTTCGCGCTGGCGCCACTACTGGTGCTCGCGCTGAATCGGCTGGCGCTGCCGCCAGCAAAGGAGCGCAAACCCGACTCCGGGGATAGCCGTGTCATGGACCTCCTGCGCAGCCGCCCCTTGCGCCGCGTCATCATCGCCAGCGGGCTGCTGAACATGGCCTGGGATCTGTACGCGTTTGTGATCCCGATTTACGGCTCACGCATCAGCCTCAGCGCTTCGACCATAGGCACCATCATGGGCAGCTTCGCCATCGCCACCTTCACCGTGCGGCTGACGCTGCCGCTGTTGATCCGCCGCGTGCAGCCCTGGCATGTCATCACCGCCGCGCTGTCGATCGCGGCGACGGTGTATTGCCTGTTTCCGCTGTTTGTCAGCGTACCGCTGCTGGTGGCGCTGTCCTGCGCCCTCGGCATAGGCCTGGGCTGCTCGCAGCCGATGGTGATGACGCTGCTCTACGACAACTCGCCGCCCGGGCGCCAGGGCGAGGCGCTGGGGGTGCGCACCACAGTGATGAACGCCAGTCACACCGTGCTGCCGCTCGCGTTCGGCGCCCTCGGCACGGCGCTGGGCATGCTCCCGGTATTCTGGGCCATGGCGGCATTGCTGGGCGCGGGCGCCTGGTTGGTCAACCGGCGGCGCGCCTAGGCTGCGTCGTCGGTCCTTACTCCATCCAGACTGTCGAGCCAGAAGCCCAGCCCCTGCGCGTTGAGTTCGATGTCGTTGGAGTAGATCTCGAGGATGCGCGCATCCGCCAGGCGCGAGCCCCAGCGCCGCGCCTCTTCGATAACCAGGCGTTTCACGCCCGCGCGCAGCCGCCCGGGCCGGGCCGCGCCGGTATCCTTCTCGCGCAGGCCGAGTTCCGCGTGCGCGTCGACCAGGCGGTGCAGCACTTCGGCCTTCGCCGGGATGTCGCGGAGCTGGCTGTAGTGGGTGACGTACACCGCCTCGGGCTTGATGCCGAGGATGAGATCGATGGAGCGATGGTAGGGCGCGGGATCGAACTGCGCCGGGCTGGTGGTCGGAATGATGAACTGCCGGCCGTCCTGGTCCATTTCGCGATAGGACAGGCCGAACACGTCGCCGGCGAACACATGACCGGAGCGGGTGTCGAGGATGGCGACGTGGTGGCGCGCATGCCCCGGGGTGTCCAGGAATTTCAACTCGCGGCCGTTGAGGCGGATTGCCGCGGCGTGCGGCGTCTCCAGGATGCGCGCGGCCGGCACCGGCAGAATGTCGCCGTACATCCGGTGCGTCGGCTCCTCCCCGTAGACCGCAACCGTGCCCGCGATCAGCCGTGCCGGATCGGCCATGTGGCGCGCGCCGCGCGGATGCACGGTGAGCGTGGCGTTGGGAAACTCGCGCATGAACCGGCCCGCGCCGCCGGCGTGATCGAGGTGGATGTGGGTCAGGATGACGAAGTCCACCTGTTCGGGCGAGAGGCCCTTCTGCCGCAGCGCCGCGAGCACCAGCGGCACGGAGTGGTTGGTGCCGGTGTCGATAATCGCCGCACGATCGCCTTCGACCATCAGGTGGATGGCGTCGAGCAACGGCCGGTGGTAGCCGGAATCGAAGGCGCTGATGCCGTGTTGGTAGTCGATGACCTGAGGCATGGAGTCTGGCGCTGACGGCGACCCGCGCATTCTACATTGCACCCGACACAGGCGCGGGGCAGGGTAAAATGCGGTTCGAAATGTCCGCCCGGGCCCACGACCATCCATGAGCATCGCTGACCTGCGTCAGGAATACGAAAACGCCGAGCTCGTCGAGGCCGACGCCGCGGCGGATCCGTTCAAGCAGTTCGCGCGCTGGTTCGACGATGCGCTGCGGGCCGAACTGCCTTTGCCCAATGCCATGACGCTCGCCACCGCGGACGCGAACGGAAGGCCGTCGGCGCGCGTCGTCCTGCTCAAGGGCGCGGATGCGGACGGCTTCGTGTTCTATACCAACTACGAGAGCCGCAAGGCGCGCGAACTCGCGGTCAATCCCTACGCCAGCCTGGTGTTTCTGTGGACGCCGATGGAGCGACAGGTGCGCATCGAAGGCTCGGTCGAAAAAGTATCGGACGAAGAATCGGACGCATATTTCGACAGCCGCCCTCTGGGCAGCCGCCTGGGGGCCTGGGCTTCGCCGCAAAGCAGGCCGCTGCCGAACCGGCTGATGCTGGCTTCGAAGGTCGCGGCGATCATGCTACGCTACGGCACCGCTCCGCCGCGGCCTCCGCACTGGGGGGGCTACCGCGTGCGGCCCGATGCCATCGAATTCTGGCAGGGCCGCCCCGACCGTTTGCACGACCGGCTGCGCTACGTCAAACAGGACGCCGGCTGGATGATCGAGCGTCTCGCGCCCTAGCCGCATCGGGGCTACGTTTAACTGGAGGAGTAACCATGACTGATACCGTGAAGTACCTGCTCGACGAGACGCACATACCGAAGTACTGGTACAACCTCGTCGCCGACCTCCCGGTGGCGCCGCCGCCGGTGCTGCATCCGGGGACGATGCAGCCGGTGGGACCCGATGATCTGGCGCCGCTGTTTCCGATGGAGCTGATCATGCAGGAGGTGACCACCGAACGCGAAGTGCCAATCCCCGAGGCGGTGCGCGAGGTGTACCGCCAGTGGCGCCCGTCGCCCCTGTACCGCGCGCGGCGCCTGGAGAAGGCGCTGCAGACTCCGGCGAAGATCTATTACAAGTACGAAGGCGTAAGCCCGGCCGGCAGCCACAAGCCCAACACCGCGGTGCCGCAGGCCTACTACAACAAGCAGGCCGGGGTGAAAAGCCTGGTCACCGAGACCGGCGCCGGTCAGTGGGGCTCCTCGCTCGCCTTCGCCGGCGCCCTGTACGGGCTGGAGGTGAAGATCTTCATGGTGCGCGTGTCCTACGACCAGAAACCCTACCGCCGCGCGCTGATGGAGACCTACGGCGCGACCTGCATAGCTTCACCTTCGAACGAGACGCAGTGCGGGCGCGGCTTCCTTGCGCAGCGTCCCGACCATCCGGGCAGCCTGGGCATCGCCATTTCCGAAGCCGTCGAGGTGGCCGCGCAGAGCGGCGACACCAAGTACGCGCTCGGCTCGGTGCTGAACCACGTGCTGCTGCACCAGACGGTGGTCGGACAGGAGGCGCTGGCGCAGATGGACATGGCCGGCGACTACCCGGACGTCGTCGTCGCTTGCACCGGCGGCGGGTCGAACTTCGCCGGCCTCGCGTTTCCTTTCCTCGGCGCGCAGTTGCGCGGCGGCAAGAAGGTGCGCATCGTTGCCGTCGAGCCGGCAGCCTGCCCCAGCCTCACGCGCGGCACCTATGCCTACGATTTCGGCGACACCGCAGGACTGACCCCGCTCACCAAGATGCACACCCTGGGCTCGACCTTCGTCCCACCCGGATTCCACGCCGGCGGCCTGCGCTACCACGGCATGTCGCCGCTGGTAAGCCATATCAAGGAGCTCGGCCTGATCGAAGCCGTTGCCTACGAACAGATTGCGTGCTTCGAGGCCGGCGTGACGTTTGCGCGGGCCGAGGGGATCGTGCCGGCGCCCGAATCGAATCACGCGGTGAAAGGCGCGATCGTGGAAGCGCTGAAATGCAAAGCCGAAGGCAAGTCGCGCACCATCCTGTTCAATTTGAGCGGCCACGGCCATTTCGACATGCAGGCCTACCTCGATTACTTCGGCGGCAAGCTGAAGGACATCCAATACAACGAGGCAGACCTGGCAACCGCGTTATCGAAACTGCCGCAGGTCAAAGCCGCCTGACAGGCAGACGCATCACGGGCCGGGGAATGACGGGTGCTCCGGCCCGCGCAGTGCAGGCGCAATGACGGCTGCGCTTATTTTTTCAGCTTGTCGATAAAGCGTTTGCGGAACTTGGCCACTTTTGGCTCCACCACCGCCATGCAATAGGGCTGATAGGGATTGCGCCGGTAATACTCCTGGTGCCCGATTTCGGCGATATAGAATTTGCTCGCAGCCGTCACTTCGGTCACGACGGGTTTGTTCCATAGCCCCGCGGATTCGAGCTCGGCGATCACTTCCCGGGCCACAGCCGCCTGCTGCGGCGAGTGATAGAAAATCGCCGAGCGATACTGTGGTCCATAGTCGTTGCCCTGGAAGTTGCGCGTGGTCGGATCGTGGATCACGAAGAACACCTCCAGGATCTCGCGAAAACCGACCAGCGCCGGATCGAAACCGATCTGCACCACCTCGGCATGGCCGCTGGTTCCGCTGCACACATCTTCGTAGGTCGGGTCCGCCAAATCCCCGCCCATGTAACCGGATTCGACCGAGTGCACCCCCTTCAGCTCGTCGTATACGGCTTCCAGGCACCAGAAGCAGCCGCCGGCCAGAGTGGCAATTTCGTTTTGTGGCTGGGCCATGCAAGTCTCCTTTGCCGCCGGATTCCGGATGTCGAGAACGTATCTCAAATGCGGCGACGCCCATCATATAGGATGTTTGCCTGGCATCGCATCATCCCCGCGCGGGAAAAGACCCTGCCCGGAGCTGCCCGGAGCTTGACGCGGCGCGCGCGCAAGGTCTAAATTGCCGCTTGCGGCAGCGCACCGATGCAGAACCGGTTTCGCCGCGATCCGTACGCGATCCTATATAAAGGAAGCTCGATGAAACCTGCCCTGGCCCGCCGACTCTGCTGTTTGTTGATCCTTTGCCTGGGCGCGCTGCCCTTGGGCGCTTACGCCGGCCTGATCGCTACCGATCAGGCGGCGGCGACTGCGCAGGCCCCGGCCGCGCGCGACAAGCTGCGCGATCAGTTGCAGAGCCTGGGTATAGACCGCGATGCGGCCCAGGCGCGGGTCGCCGCCCTGACCGACGCGGAAGTCGCGCACATCGCCGGCCGGATCGACAGCCTGCCTGCGGGCGGGGTCAGCATCGCTGCGGCGCTCGCCGGGCTGATCGTGGTCGAATTGATCTGGTATTTCTGGGTCAGATGACCGCAGCACTGTCTACGCATCGCGACAAAGCCCGCGTGATCGCGGGCTTTGTCATTGTGCTCGGCCTGTTGGGCGGCTGCGTCAGCCTGCCGCAGAGCGAGGCGCTCGTCCGCACGGGCGGCGGCGCGCTGCCGCCGCGGGTCGAACTCGAAGCGGTGCCGTTCTTTGCGCAGGAAGACCACCAATGCGGCCCGGCGGCGCTCGCCATGGCCTTGAACGCGGCCGGCGTCGCGGTGAGTCCGGAAACCCTCACCGGCGAAGTCTATGTCCCGGCGCGCAAGGGCAGCCTGCAGGTGGAAATGCTGGCCGGCGCGCGGCGCCACGGCCTGCTTGCCTACGAACTCGCGCCGCAACTGCAGGACGTGCTCGCCGAAGTGGCCGCGGGCAACGCGGTCATCGTACTGCAGAACCTGGGATTGTTCGCCTCGCGCCCCTACTGGCATTACGCGGTGGTGATCGGGTACGACCTGGAGCGGAACGAAATATTGCTGCGCTCCGGCGCGACAGCGCGCCGTGCCATGAAATTCGGGCTGTTCGAGTTCCTGTGGCTGGACGGCGGGCGCTGGTCCATGGTGGCACTGGCTCCCCGGCGCCTCCCGGCAACCGCAGGCGAGGCGAAGTTCGCGAACGCCGCTGCGGCTTTGGAGCAAACCGGCCGCATCGCCGAGGCTCACCTCGCCTACGCGGCGTTGCTCGCGCGCTGGCCCGGCAATCTGGTCGGCCTGATGGGCCTCGGGAATACCGCTTATGCACTGGGCCGGAAGGCGCAGGCGGTCGCAGCGTTCCGCCAGGCCACGGAACGCCACCCTCTCGCCGCGGCCGCGTTCAACAACCTCGCGCAGACCCTGGCGGAACAGGGCAAGCTGGCTGCGGCGCTCGAAGCCGCGCGCAAGGCGGTGAGCCTGGGCGGGCCCAATCTGCCGGCGGCGCAGGCGACGCTGGATCAGATCATCGGCCGGCGGCGCTAAGGACGAAGCCGTATTCCAGTGCGCCGGCTATGCGCGCAGAGACGCCCCGCACGCAATCCCTACGCGCCGGGCTATTTTTTCTTCTTGTCCTGCAGGATAGTGCCTTTGCAGCGCCGCGCGCCGCAGCGGCACTCGTACAAACGCTTCATCGCAGGCGTGTGCCTTTCCTCGAGCTCGATGCTGTAGTTGTAGCTGAGTTCCTCGCCCGGCCGGATCGCGCGCAGCGTCTCTATGTAGATACGATTCTTGTCATCCACTGCCTCGCAATTGGGCGCGCAGCTGTGATTGATCCAGCGGGCGCTGTTGCCGCCGTTGGTGGCGTCGATCACCATGCCGTCGTCGAGCGCAAATAAAAAGGTATGCGGATTGTTGTCTTTGGCGTAGCGCCGGTCCACCTGCTTCTCGGTCAGGAGTTCGCCCTTGTACTCGATCAGCCGGGTGCCCTTCGGGATTTGGGTGACGGCGAATACGCCCTTGCCATGTATGCCGGAATTGCGCACGACGAAACGGCGGCGCGACTTGCTCTTGTTGGTAGCCATCGATCTCGATAGGTGCGTAGTAAACAGGGCGCGATTTTAGACCATTTCGTAGACGAGCGGCTGCTTTTCCCGGCTCCAGGCTGTAGACTTTCGATTAACAGTCGGAGCGAAGCCACCCTACGCGCGTTCGCCTGATGGCAGCGTAAATATTTCATTGATCATGGCACTGCTATTGTTCATGTCCGCCCGCCCGCGCAGCACGCCCCGGCGCCTTCTGCAAATAGGGCCGGACGCGGTTTGCCGGGGCGTATAATCGCGAACAGGAGTCCACTATGCGCATCGAAGCACACGTACACGGCACTATTCCTTTGCGGCCGGAGACCAGCCTCTCCCAAGTGGAGACCGCGCTGCGCCCCTGGCTGCGCTATATCGACGAAGACAGCCTCGCCGACGCGCGCAGCGTCTACGAAGACGAGCCCGGTCTGAGTTTTGACGCGAAGGACAAGATTCTGGACATTTGCTGGACCGGGGATGTGGGTCGGGGCTTTCGCGAGTTGATCGAGGAAGCGCTGCAGGCGCTGTGTCCGTTCACCGAGTCGGCGGCGGAAATCGAGGTCAGCTATTACCACGACGACCGACAGGCTGAATTCGGCATGGTATTCGTCGGCCCCACGCCGGAATCCATCCACGAGCGCCAGAAAAGCCGCATGATCGACGACGTGTCCGGCATGCTGGCGCGTCATTTCACTGAAGCCGAGATCGGCGAAGTGGCAGCGCTGGTGAATCAATTGTTCGAACGCAACTGGACCCAGAAGACCGGCAGTGCCCAGTCCGGCTCCAGCGCCACCCCGCGCGGCCTGACGCCTGCGCAGCGCCGGCGCTTGCACTAAGCTCCGCCATCGCACAGCGGTCTCGATCGCACACATCGTCGCTGTTGACCTACTTTGGCTGCGGCCGCCCTGCGGGCTTAACTTGGCTGCGCCAAGTTAGCCTCCGCCGCAACAAGCGGCGCAACGGGCAACACTTCGTCAGGCAGATTGTTGTAGTGCGCAACGCGACTTTGTGGCGGGTTGCGCTGCCGCTTGTTGTCGTCCCGAAAGCAGGTCATCGGCGAGCCGTAAAAAGCAAAACCCCCAGGCACTTACGTACCTGGGGGTTTTTCTTTTAGGGACCTGACGATGACCTACTTTCGCATGGGTAATCCATACTATCATTGGCGCAACACCGTTTCACGGCCCTGTTCGGGATGGGAAGGGGTGGGACCAGCGTGCTATGCTCGTCAGGAATTCTTTTGTTCAGTCGCGCTTTGGGGCGTTGAGGCCTTTGGCGTTACTGACGCGTTCTGGGTGAAGTAAAGTTTGGGTGTTGTCACTGTATGTTGGGCACGATGCGCTATTCCTGGAGGTTGCTGTTGGCAACCACTTAAGGTTATAGGATCAAGCCGCACGGTCAATTAGTACTCGTTAGCTCAACGCATTGCTGCGCTTCCACACCGAGCCTATCAACGTCCTGGTCTTGGACGAACCTTTAGAGAGATCAAGTCTCTGGGAAGTCTCATCTTGAGGCAAGTTTCCCGCTTAGATGCTTTCAGCGGTTATCTCTTCCGTATTTAGCTACCCGGCGATGCGACTGGCGTCACAACCGGTACACCAGGGATACGTCCACTCCGGTCC
>JAJZUN010000085.1 GCA_021848555.1 Pseudomonadota bacterium
GCGGCCGGCGGGTCACCACCGCGACCTGGACACCCGGCTTGCCCAGCGTGGTGAGCGGCTTGGTAAGTTCCAGTTCCTTGCCCGCGTTGCCGCCGGACATGAGCTTCAACGTGGCACGCCGCACCGGGATCGGTGTGGGTGTGGGCGTGGGCGCCGGCGTCGCCACCGGGGCATGAGCCGGCGCGGCAGCGGCGCCGACCGACGCGGCCGTAATACCGACCTGGGTGGCGGCATGGGACTTGTCCGCGCCGGCGGCGGCAGGCGTGCCGGTCGGCATGGTCGCGGTGTGTCCGGGCGCCGGCGCCGCGGCCGCAGGTGCAGGTGCAGGCGCTTCGGGCGGTTTTCTCATCGCGCCCGGGCGCAACACCATGGTCTTCTCGAAATCGGCCGCCTTGGCCGCACCCGCCAGCGCTTCGCTGATGTACTTGAGTTTGTATTTTCCCAGTTCGATGACGTCGTTGTTCTGCAGGAAATGCTTTTTCACCGTTTTGCCGTTGACGAAGGTTCCGTTCGTGCTGCCAAGGTCCTCGAGGAACGAATCCGCGAGGATGGTCACGATCACGGCGTGCTCGCCGCTGACGGCCAGATTGTCGATCTGGATGTCATTGTGCGGCTTGCGCCCGATGGTGGTTCGCTCCTTGGAAAGCAGAATTTCCTTGAGCACCAGACCGTCCATACTGAGTATCAGCTTCGCCATAGCGTTTTCCTCGTACTATCTAAACCATCCGAAAATTTTCTTTGCCAGGCCCTGTCCGGCCGGGTATTCCTGCAGAATCTTGATCAGTATCACCGACACGTTGTCGCGCCCGCCGTTGTCGTTCGCCATCTGCACCAGCTGCTGCGCCGCCAGATTCGGGTTGGCGCCCAGGGCCTCCAGCGTCATGCCGATATCCTCGTCGCTCACCATATCGGATAAACCGTCCGAACACAGCAAATAGATGTCGCCGGGCCGGGTGTCGTATTCGTGGATCTCCGCCTCGACCGCGGGGTCGATGCCGAGTGCCTTGGTAACCAGATTCTTGTTCGACGAGTGTTTCGCCTGCTCCTTGGTCAGCATACCCGCGTCGATCTGCTCCTGCAGCAGCGAATGGTCCTTGCTCACCTGGCTGAACTCGCCGCCGCGCATCCGGTACAGGCGCGAATCCCCGATATGCGCCACCATCACCTTGTTGTCGTAAAACAGCGCGACCACCAGCGTCGTGCCCATTCCGGCGTACTGCGGCTGGCTCTGCGCGGCCTGGTAGATCGAGGTATTGGCCTTGGCAATCTGCTGCTGCAGCATTTTCAGCGCGGCCTTCTGGCCGCTCTGCGGGTCGACCTCATGGGGCCCGTGCTCGTCGAGCAATTGCCGCAGTTCGGTGGTAAGCACCGTGGTCGCCATGCCACTCGCCACCTCGCCGGCGTTGTAGCCCCCCATGCCGTCGGCCAGCACCACCAGTCCCTTGTCCGGAACCGAGGCGATCGAGTCCTCGTTGTGCGAGCGCACCATACCGGGGTCGGTATGGCTTGCAATCTCCAGGACTTGGCTAAGATCCATGCCGCGCGTTTCCTATCTTCCAGTATTCGATTCGACACCGCCACCGGCCGGCGCCGCACCACCGCTGAACGCGGCGCGCAGTGCCGCGGCGAATTCTTCCCCGGTCTGGTAGCGCTGATCGGCGTCCTTGGCCATCGCCTTGTCGAGGAAAGCCACCAAACGGGGCGGTATCCCCGGCCGGACCAGGAATATCTCGGTCGCCGGCTCGTTGGCGATCTTGAACATCAACTGCGCCATGGAATCGCCGACGAAAGGCAGCGCGCCGCATAACAGTTGATACAGGCTCACCGCCAGCGAGAACAGATCGCTGCGCCCGTCCACTTTCTTGCCCGAAAGCTGCTCCGGCGACATATAGGACGGGGTGCCCAGCACCATCCCCGTCTTGGTCTTGGACGAGTCGGTGATGCGCGCAATGCCGAAGTCGGTGACCTTCGGCGAATCGCTCTCCGGCTCATACATGATATTGGCCGGTTTGATGTCGCGGTGGACGATGTTCTGCTTGTGGGCGTAGCCGAGCGCATCGGCGACGCGCGCGATGATCGACACCACCTTGTCCATCGGCAGCAGGTTGTCCGGCTTGGTATAGGGTATCAGGTCCTTGCCCTTGAGCAGTTCCATCGCGATATAGCACAGGTCGTGCTCCTCGCCCGCATCGTAGATGGTGACGATATTCGGATGCGACAGGCGCCCCGCGGTCTCCGCCTCGCGGAAAAAGCGCTCTTTCACCTCGGCGAGTTCGTCCGCCTCGAACTCCTGCGACAGCGCCATGGTCTTGATCGCGACCACGCGGCCGATCTTGGGATCCTTGCCCTGGTAGACCACGCCCATCGCGCCCTTGCCCAGTTCCTTCTCCACCTGGTAGCGGCCGAGCATCGGCTTTTCCGCTCCGGCGCCCAGCGACATGGAGCCGCCGGGATGGCCGGTTCCGCCGCCGAGGATGACGGTCTCCGACATCGCCCTGGCGCGGCTCAAGCGAGCCTCCAGGTCGCGGAACTTCGGGTTGTGATTGGCCATGTACTGGAACACGTTCTCCGCCTTGTTGAACTGGCGTTTGCGCTCAAAATCGAGCGCAAGGTTGTACAGGTTGTCCATCAGGCCCTCGTCCATCGGCACCTTGCGGAACTTGTCCCAGGCCATGTCGAGCTGGCCCTGCCCCTGAAACGCGAGGCCGAGCATACGGTTGGATTCGGCCGAGTCGGCGTCGGATTTGTCCTTGCCCGCCTCGGTCATGACAAAGCGCTTGGTGACCAGCAGAACGTGGCCGATCACCAGCAGCACCAGGGGCAGCATCAGTTGCAGCCACATCGCCGCCGAGATCATGAGCGCGAAGTGGGCCGCGAGCAGCAACGCGAGCAGCGCCGCGGTCACCATCGCCCCCATGCCGGCCTTGAGTCGCGGCAGCAGCCCGATCAGGTAGGCGGCGATGAGCAGGTATACCGCCGCCTCAACCCAGTAGCCCCAGGGCGGCGCGACAAAAAAATGCTCGGACAGGATGGACGACACCGAATGCGCCAGCACCAGAACCGGCGGCATGGCAGGCGAGACTGGGGTGATGGTCGCGCTGCCCAGGCCGGCAGCGGTGGGCCCGATCAGAACGATCTTGTCCCGGTACTTGCTTACGGGAATCTTGCCGCTGATGACGTCGTAGAACGAATCCACCTGGAACGCGGAATGCCCGTCGCGGTCCTTGTAGAAATAGGTGTACATCCGCATGAACGGATCGGTGACGATGTTGAGCCGGCCCAGCGAAACTTTTTCGCCCGGCTGGACCTTGATGTCGCCCACCCCCAGGTTGAGGCTCTTGGCCGCGATCATCATCGAAAGCGAAGGATAGACCTGGCCGAAATGGCCCAGCACCAGCGGCTCGGTGCGCGTGCCGCCGTCGACGTCCGGTATGGCGTTGAGATGCCCGATCGCGGCGGCGGCCTTGCCGAGGATCTCGATCGGGTAGTCGACTTTGCGCGTCGGCAAAATCGCGTCGTCCGCGCCGGCGGCGATCTTGGGCAGGCTGTTCTTCGTCACGTAGTCGGGCAGGGGCTTGTCCGGTTTTCCCAGCGGCGTGCCCAGATCGAACAGCATCATCGGCACCACGTTGCCCGCGCCGGCGAAACTTTGCGCAAGCCGGCGATCGGTATTGAGCGCCTGTTCGGCCTCCTTCAGCAGCGCGACGAATTGCGCGAGTTCCGCATTAGCGGGCACTGCCGCAGGGGCGTTTGGTTCCGGGGCCGCGGCGCCAGCCATGGCCGGCGCCGCTTGCGCGCCCGCGCCGGTCAAATCGAGCAGTTTGGCGATGTAGGTGTAACCCGGGTCGGTCTGCGGCTCCGAGAACAGCACGGTGAAGGCGATGACCTTGGCCTTCGCCGCCGACAGGCTGTCGGTCAATTTCGCCAATACCCCGCGCGACCAGGGCCAGCGTCCCAGATTCGCCAGGCTCTGGTCGTCGATGGCGATGACGGCGATCTTGTCCAGCGGGGTACGCGATGCCGCGACTACGCCCAGGTCATAGGCTTTGCGTTCGAGGCTGGGAATGAGGTCGCTCGCGCCATTGAACAGGACGATGCAGACGACGACGACGGCGCCGAGAAACCAGTCGGTCTTCCAAAATCCCGCTTTCGTCATGCCCGGCCCCCTGCGCCGCTGATCTTCTTCTGCTAACGCCCGGCTATCTGTCAGATAGCGAAGGCATTTTACGACAATAGCCCGGGCGCTTGTGCTGATTTGCGCCGAGGCAAAACAGCAACGCGCGCCTCGCTCTGAGCCGCGTCTCTTGGCGTTGCCATGCGCCGTTTAGAACGCCGCCCAAACACCCCTGATGTCATCACTTACTCCTAGCGCGGACAGCGAGGACAAGTTTTATTTATAAACAGGGCGATAATGTGCATTCTTGCAGTTAAATATCAGATTAGTCAAATGTTTTTTGTTGGCGCAGACTAGGTCAGTCCTGCACCCAAAACACAGGTGTCAAACCCGGGATAAAACGACGCCGTAAATGCGGCGGCAGGAAAAGCAAAAACCCTTGCCGAAACGACAAGGGTTTTCCTGATCCCTCGCCCGCGGAGTCGCGCGCGTGCGCCGTCCCGCGGGACGGCGCAATACCGGCCCGGCCTAGGTGCCGAGTATCGCCCCCACCGCAATCCCCAGGTCGGCCGGCGACACCTTCTTGCCGCTGCCAAGCTTGCCCTTGGCAACCTCGACCTGTCCGCCCTGGGCGGTGATGAACATGCTGCCGGCGCTGATCGCGGTGATCTCGCCGATCTTGCCCTTGACCGCGCCGAAAGTACGCACCAGGTGCTTTTTCGAGCCGAACAGCTGCAGCTTCTCGCCGTTGCACGTCGTCCACGCCCCCGGCGCGGGGTCGCAACCGCGAATCAGGTTGTGGATGAAATCGACGTGGCTGGCCCAGTTGATCCGCGCTTCGCCCTCGCGGCACCAGCCTTCGTAACTTGCCTGAGACTCATCCTGCACCACCTCCTTGTGCTTGCCGGCAACGACCAGATCCGCCGCCTCCAGCATGGCCTTTACGCCCATCGGGAACAGACGGTCGAAATAGACCGTGCCCAGCGTATCGTCGGCACTCACCGGCGTGCGCTTCTGCAGTATTACCGCGCCTTCATCTAGGCCGTCGGAGGGCCTGAAGATGGTGAGGCCGGTTTCGGTTTCGCCTTTGATGAGCGGCCAGTTGATCGAGGACGGGCCGCGGAATTTCGGCAGCAACGACGGATGGAACTGGATCGTGCCGTGCTTTGGAATATTGACGAATTCCTGCGGCGCGAACTGCAGCACGAACGCCATGATGCCGATGTCGGCCCCGGCATCGGCGAGCGCCTGCGCCGCTTCGGGCGCGCGCAGGGACTTGAACTGATACACCCTGAGCTTCCTCTCCTCGGCCGCGGCGCGCAGCGCGTCGGGCCGCGCCCCTTCCTTTTCCGGCGCGCAGAACACCGCGGCAACCTCGTCGCCGCGCGCAACAAATGCTTCCATGACTGCCTTGCCAAAGTCCTGCTGACCGATGATTGCAATACGCATGACGTCGTCCTCTGTGGTGAATGTCTTTGCTTGCCAGCCTGCTATATGGCCGCGCCGTTTCTTTTCGGCGGCACGCTGAAAGCGCCCGATGTCTTGAGCGCTGCGAGCTTCGCCTCGTCGTAACCAAGCACCTGCTTGAGCACTTCCTCGGTGTGCTCGCCCAGCAGCGGCGAACGCTCGATCTTGGCCGGAGAAGCGGACAGCTTGATCGGCATGCCGACGTTGTACCACTTGCCGCGCTGCGGATGGTCGAGCTCGACATACATTTCGCGCCCCTTCACGTGCTCGTCCGTGGCGATATCTTCGGTGCTCATGATCGGGCCGCAGGGCACATCCAGGTCGTTCAGGATGGTCATAATATCGCGCTTGGTGTGCTTGAGCGCGAATTCGCCGATGATTTCCCACATGTCGTTCTGATGCCTGCGGCGCTCGCCGACGGTTGCGAACATCGGATCGGTCGCCAGGTCGGGCATGCCGACTTCCGGGCCGATGCGCTTGGCGAGCGCGTTCCAAACGGCTTCCTGGACCACAATATAGATGAAGTCGTTGGTCCCCCCGGGGGCGCAACGGATGGCATTGCCCAGCTGGCCGCCGCCGGAATCGTTGCCTGCGCGCGGCACCGCACCCATGCCCTGGTGCGTGGCCACCGAATATTCCGGCAGCGGTCCGCGCGTGAGGCGCTGATGATCGCGCCACTTGACGCGGCAAAGGTTCATCACGGCATCCATCATCGCCACCTCGACGTACTGCCCCTGGCCGGTTTTCTCCGCATGGCGCAGGGCCGCCAGAAGGCCGATCGCAAGGTGCAGCCCCGTTCCGGAATCGCCGATCTGCGCGCCGGTTACAAAGGGGCGGCCGTTGGGAACGCCGGTAGTGCTCATCGAGCCGCCCATCGCCTGAGCGACGTTCTCGTAGGCCTTGAAATCGGCATAGGGCCCGGTGGAGCCGAAGCCCTTGATCGAGCCCATGACGATACGCGGATTGATTTCGTGGATTTTTTCCCAGGAGAAACCGAAGCGGTCGAGCACGCCCGGCCCGAAGTTCTCCATGATGATGTCGCACTTCTTTAGCAGATCGACGAAAATCGTCTTGCCCTCTGGCGACTTCATGTTCACCGTGATCGACCGCTTGTTGCAGTTGAGCATGGTGAAATACAGGCTGTCGGCATCGGGCACGTCGCGCAACTGGCCGCGCGTGGCATCGCCTTGCGGATTTTCGAACTTGATCACGTCCGCGCCCATCCAGGCGAGCAGCTGCGAGCACGTGGGCCCGGCCTGCACGTGGGTCATGTCGAGTATGCGAACTCCCTTGAGTGCTTCCATGCTGGTACCCCTCCCTTGTTCGTTTCCGCTCGCGCGGGATCGCCCGCCCCCCTGGGCGCGGGTCATTTGTAGATCACTTGCGCATCGACTCGTGCATCGCCGGGTTCGAAGTGCCCGGCGAGCAGACATCGCGGCTGATCACCACGCCGCCGTAGTCCGTTGCGAGAGCCTATACTAAGAAACTGAAGCGCTTGCGCACCTTGACTGCGGTCAATGATTTCGCTTTTAATTCGTTTTTAAATCTGGCACAACCCTCACATGTCGTCCATCGAATCGCATCCGCAGCACAACACCATCCGCCTGCAGCTCAGGCAGAATTTGAGCCTCGGCGAAATGCCGCCGGCCGCCAGGGCGGAACTGGAGCCGAAGCTGGAAATCGCCGACTTCGGCAAAGGCGACCTGCTGGTGCATCAGGGCCATAGCGCGATGGAGCAGTTTTTCATCCTCGACGGCATACTCAAGCGCGTGGTCAGCGACCCGAAAGGCAAGGAGATGATCCTGCGCTTCGCCGCCGAAACCGGAATGGACACGTCCTACGCCGCTTGGCGCCTGGGGACGCCCATGCCTTACAGCATCGTCGCCGTGACCAAGGTCCGCGTGGCCAAGCTTTCGATGCAGCATTGGGTCGACTTTCTCGAACGTCACACCAAGCTCAAGGAGCGCTTCGAGTACGAGGTGATGAGCCTGATGTCGGAAGTAATGGCGCACACCATCACGCTGCACCTGCTCGACGCGCCCGGGCGGCTGTCGCGCTTCAAGCGCAAACACCCGGAACTGCTCGAGCGCATACCGAAGAAGGAACTTGCGTCCTACCTGAACCTCACGCCTGAGACGCTTTCGCGTCTCAGACAGAAGTTCGACCGGTGCTAGCGCCTGCGCGCAGCCTGCGGATCAGCGACGAGACCAGCGGCCAAAAAAGCAGGAACAATGCAAGGCCGGTGAGCGTGCCAACCAGCAGGTTGGAGAAAAAGATCGACATATCGCCTTGCGACACCAGCATCGCCTGGCGAAACGAGGATTCGGCCATGTCGCCCAGCACAATCGCCAGCACCAGCGGGGCGAGCGGGTAGCCGAGCTTCTTGAACGCGTAGCCGGCGACGCCGAACACTATCATCATGTAAATGTCGAAGCTGGCGTTGTTCACCGTGTAGGCGCCGATCGCGCAGATCACGATGATGATCGGCGCGATCACCGAGAACGGTATCCTCAGGATCGCGGCGAACAGCGGCACACAGGTCAGCACCACGATCAGCCCGGCGATGTTGCCGAGGTACATCGAGGCGATCAGCCCCCAGACGAAGTCCTTTTGCTCGACGAACAGCAGCGGCCCTGGCTCGAGTCCCCAGATCAGCAGGCCGCCCAGCAGCACCGCCGCGGTGGGCGAGCCCGGCACGCCGAGGGTAAGCATCGGCAGCAGCGCGCACGTGCCTGCGGCGTGCGCCGCGGTCTCCGGCGCCACCACCCCCTCGACCACGCCCTCGCCGAACTTGTCGCCATCTTTCGAGAAGCGGCGCGCCATGCCGTAGCTCATGAACGAGGCCGGCGTCGCTCCGCCGGGAACGATGCCCATGAAGCAGCCAATCGCGGACCCGCGCAGCGCGGTGAGCCAGTACCGCGGCAGTTCCTTCCAGGTCTCGATCACCACCTTGAGGTTGAGTTTTGCCGAGGCGCCCCTGAACTCGAGCCCCTCCTCCAGGGTTATCAGGATCTCGCCGACGCCGAACAGACCGATCACCGCCACCAGGAAATTGAAGCCGGTTAGCAGCGTGGTCGTGCCGAAGGTCATGCGCAGCGTTCCGGTCACCGTGTCGGTGCCGACCGCGGCGAGCGCGAAGCCGAGCATCATCGAGACGAGAGTCTTGAACGGCGGCTCCTTGCCCATGCCGATGAAGGCGCAGAACGTGAGCAGGTACACGGCGAAGAACTCGGGCGGACCGAACTCGAGCGCGAATTGGGCCACGATGGGCGACAGGAAGGTGATCACGATCACGCCCACGGCCGCGCCGAAGAAGGACGAGGTGAAGGCCGCGGTCAGCGCCGCGCCGGCGCGCCCTTTCTGCGCCAGCGGATAGCCGTCGAAAGTGGTCGCCACCGACCAAGGCTCGCCCGGGATGTTGAACAGGATCGAGGTAATCGCGCCGCCGAACAGCGCGCCCCAGTAGATGCACGACAGCAGGATGATCGCCGAGGTCTGCCCGCCGGGGGTCTGCGCCATCGAAAACGTGAGCGGCA
>JAJZUN010000086.1 GCA_021848555.1 Pseudomonadota bacterium
GAATAACATGGCGTATCGGTATTGGTGTCTGTGAACTGTTGAATAAAATCAACGATGCCAAGTTCTGCGCAGCGATGCAGTTCCGTGTTATTCCGCGCAGACAATGACGTTATTCCCCATCTCATGAGCCAAGATACTGTTTTTCAGAAAAATTGTCTATTTAGGTGAGAACAACGGTCCGTGCTAATGACTGCTTTGCGCCATTTGCCTAATGGCTACCCGAGCCAGTTCAGCAGCTTCTGGAAACTCTGCAGGGCGATGCCGAGCAATATTATTTCGGCCTCGGATCATGACGGCAGCGGGCCGATCGATCTTCCTGCCGCAAACGCAAACCGGTTTCAGCCGAGCCTGAACGTCGCCGACACGATCACGCCGCCGCCCGCCGGCAGGTTGTCGGCGCGGACGCTGCCGCCGTGGAATTCGGCGATGAGGCGGGCGATGTACAGGCCCAAGCCGAGATGCGGCGCGCCGCCGCGCTCCTTTCGCACCGAGACCATGGACTCGAACAGGGTGCCGCGCATCTCGTCGGGCAGCGGCGGCCCCTGGTTCTCGACCGAGACGCGCGCCATGTTGCCCGCGCCTGCAACCTCGCGCTCCACGCTCACGACTATGGCTGCGCCGGGTGCGGAGAAATCCACGGCGTTGGCCGCGAGCTTGTCGAGCAGTTGCGCGGCGAGATCGGGCGCACCGTCCACCTCGATCACGCCCGCGGGCAGGCCGAGCTCGAACGCGTGGCCCGGGTAGGCGCCGCGATAGCCCTCGACGCAGCCCGCCACCACGGCAGAAAGGTCGAAGCGCTCGCGCTCCTGCGCGGCGAGGCCCTGCTCCAGGCGCGTCGCCTCGCTCATGCGGGTAAGGATGGTGTTCAGGCGCGCGAGGCCTTCCTCGGCGCGCTCGATGTACACGCGCGCCTCCGCGGGCAGGGGTTGCAGCTCGAGGTTTTCAAGGGACGAGCGCACCACCGCGATCGGTGTGCGCAGCTCGTGCGACAGCCGGCTCGCCATGCTCTCGAGGTAGGCGTGGTGTTGCGACAGCCGCGCGAGCATGGTGGAGAAACTGCGCGAAAGGTCGCCGATCTCGTCCGAAGCATCCGAGCCCGTATTGATGCGCGTCGTCAGCCGCCCGCTGGCGTCGATGGCCGACTCCGCCTCGTCGCGCAGCCGCCGGATGCGCTGCGACAGCCGCGTGGCGAAGGCGAGCAGCACCGCGGCGACAAGGGCGAACGCCGCGAGGGTGACGACGAGCAGGCGCTCCAGCGCCCGGCTGCGCACCGACAGGATGGAGTTGGTGGTCTCCTCGACCACCACCGCGCCGAGCACCTCGTCGCCGTTCCAGATCGGATACGCGGCCGAGATCACCACGGCACGGCCGTCGGTCGTGTTGCGCACGCGCGCGCCGGGCGTGCCCTGCAGCGCGCCGGCGATGTCGCGTCCGGTGGCGAGCACGTCCGCGGCGACGGCCTCGTCGAAATCCTCCGTCGGGCGCTGGATCAGCCGGCCGAGCAGCTTCTGCCACAGGCCCGGCGCCTCGGCCGCCTCCGGGTGCTTGAGGCTGCCCGCGAGCGCGAGCACGCGGTAGTCGCGGTTGACCACCCAGATGCGCGCCGTGGTGTGCTCCAGGCCCGCGAGAATGGCGGAGATCTCGGCGATCTGCTCGCGCGGCGCGGACTCGCGCGCGATTTCGCGCGGCGCTGCTGCGGTTGCGCTGCCGGCCTCGGGGGCGGGCGTCTCGCCGTGCGCCGCGGCCAGCCGCCGCAGTTCCGCCTCGGCCTCGCCGCGCAATTCCGAATCGATCGCCGGCTGCAGGCGCATCAGCTGCGGCCGCCCGTTCAGCGCCGTGGCGACCGCGCGCGCGGTGGCGATCTGCGCCTGCTCCTGCCCTTCGAGCAGGAAGCGCTCCATTTCCCTGACGTAGCGATAGCCGGCCCAGGGCAGCGCCAGCAGCGTCAGCGCGACCAGGGCGAGCTGGGCGCGCAGGCCGAGGGCGAAGCGCGGCCTCATTCGGCCTTCCAGCGGTATCCCATGCCGTACACCGTGTCGATGTGGTCGAAGGTCGGATCGACGGCGATGAATTTCTTGCGCAGGCGCTTGATGTGCGAAGTGATGGTGCCGTCGTCGACCACCAGGTTGGCGTCGCGCATGAGCTGCTCGCGCTGCTTCAGGTGGCCCGGGAATTTCGCCAGCGTGTGCACCATCCAGAATTCGGTCAGGGTGAGCGGCACCGGCTGGCCTCCCCAGGTCGCGGCGAAGCGTTGCGCGTCGAGGCGCAGCGGCCCGCGCTCGACGATGTCCGCGGCCTGCTGCGGCTCGCGCGCGAGGTCCGCGCGGCGGAACAGCGCGGCGATGCGCGCCAAGAGGTGCGGCAGGCTGATGTCCTTGGTGAGGTAATCGTCGGCGCCCATGCGCAGGCCCGAGACCACGTCGAAGTCGCTGTCGCGCGCGGTCAGGAAAATGATCGGCAGCGCACAGGACAGCGCGCGCAGCGCGCGGCGCAGCGCGAAGCCGCCGTCGAACTCGTCGCCGAGGCCGATGTCGATCACCGCCAGGTCGGGCAGGCGCAGGCGAAACGCGGCGAGCGCCTCGGCGCGGCCGGCGTAGGCCGCGACCTCGTAGCCGTGCTTTTTCAGCGCGTCCACGGTATTGGCGCGGATGGCCGGGTCGTCTTCGACGATGGCGATGCGGCGGGGCAAGCGGGTTCTCCTTTGAACCGAATATAGCCGATTTGCCCGCGCCCATGGGAGCAGCCGGGGCGTTCGCGGCAAAAGCCATTTTTTTGCCACATTTGATCGGCACTTTGCCAGCGTCTCTCCGGCGCCATGCCTCATTCCCCCGCTTAAATGCGCATCAGGACCGGGCGGCCGGTCCACCGTACAAAAAAGGGGAAACCGACATGGAATTGAACAACGCGTCGCGGCCTAGCGGCGTCGACCTCATCGCCTACTTCACCCTGGTCTTCGCCATCGGCGTTGCCGTCAGCCTTGTGCTCGCCGGCGCCGTGCTGCTGCTCGCCGGCCAGCCGGTCTAGCGCGTCATGAACACCTGCATTTACACCAACCGCGGCGAGGAGGTGCCGCTCGGCGTGGAATGCGCCCTGCCCTATCTGGAGCCCCTTGCAAAAGTCATTTTGCAAGGGCCCGATTTAGGGGAGCACGAGAGGACACGCCCCGAAGGAAGTCCCCTCGGGGGATGTCCCCTCGTATCGTTACCGAATGCGCATTCCACGCCGTCGCCGAATGGCGCCGGCATAGCGCGGACCAACCCGACCTTATATCTCGTGAAAGGAGATCGTCATGCTGCAACGTTTGAAAGATTTGATTCAGTCCCTTCGTGACGCCTATGCCGTGCCCGCAGTCGCCCTCGGCGGCGCGGCGGCGGACGCAGCCAGAAACGGCGCCGCGCGGGCGGCTTCCGGCCTCGCCGGCGCGAAGGCTATGCTCCTCGCGCTAGGCGCGCTCGCCGCCGCAGGCTACCTGCTCTACAGCCACCCGCCGATGCAAAGCGTGGCGCCGGGCGAGGTCGGCGTGCGCGCCAACCGGCTCACCGGCAGCGTGAGCGAATGGCGCGACGGCAGCGTGCTGATCGTACCCGGCCTGCACGAGCTGCGCCGCTACTCGCTGCGCGACCAGAGCTACCGGCCGGCGCAGGCGAGCCACGCCGACGGCCCGGCGCCGCTGCAATCGGTCGAAGGCCTGTCGCTCGGCGTCGACCTCACGGTGCGCTATGCGCTCGACCCGGCGCGGGTGAGCAGCCTGTCGCGCAGCCTGCCTGACAACATCGGCGGCGAAATCGTCGAACCTGCGGTGCAGGGCGTGATCTACAAGACGTTCGCCCGCTACACCGTGCGCGAGATTTTCTCCACCAAGCGCGCCGAAATCCTGCAGGCGATCGAGTCCGAGCTGAAGCCCAGGCTTGCGGCCGACGGCGTCGCGCTGAAGGGCGTGCACATGGGAAAAATCGACCTGCCCGCCGACTACCGGCGCGGCATGGACGCACTACTGGCCGAAGATCTGGCGACGGAAAAAATGCGCTATACGCTGGAGCTGAAGGAAAAGCGCGTGAAGGAAACCGAACTGGAGGGCGAGGCGAACAAGGTGCGGCGCGAAAAGGCGGCGGAAGCCGCGGGGCGCGAACAGATCATCGCCGCGAAATCGCAGGAAGAGGCGATGAAGCACGTGCTGCCGTTCAAGCAGCGCCAGATCGAACAGCGCCAACTCGAGGCCGAGGCCGAGAAGGTGGCGCGCATCCGCGGTGCCGAGGGCAGCGCCCAGGCGCGCCGCATCGAGGCCAATGGCGAAGCCGACGCGCGGCAGAAGCTCGCCGAAGCCGAGGTCTACCGCCTGGAGCGCGTGGGCAAGGCCAACGCCGAGCAGATGGCGCGCGAGGGCGCGCTGATCACCAGCCATCCGCTGCTGATCCAGAAGGCGCTCGCGGGCAAGCTGTCCGACAAAGTCCAGGTGATCATCGCGCCGTCGCCGACCGACGGCAGCTTCATCGCCGGCGGGCTGCTGGGCGCGGCCAGGCGCGATACCGCGGCCAATGTGCCGGCCTACCAGGCCGCGCGCTCGACCAACGGGGGTCGCTGATCATGTCGCGCGCACTCCTCGCTGCCGCTGCGATCGTCCTCGGCTGCCTCGGCGTCACCGCCACGGCCGCGGCCGCGAGCCTGGGCGCGGCGATCGTCACGCGGCATCAGGCGGCGCTGCGCGCCGCGCCGCGCGATTCGGCGCAGCAGCAGGCGCAGCTCTGGCAGGGCGAGCTGCTCGAAGTCCGCGCCGAGCGCAAGGACTACCTCCAGGTCTGGGACTACCGGCGCGAGCGCGGCGGTTACGTGCGCGCGGACCAGGTTCGCCGCAGCACGCTCAGCGCCGGGGAGGCCCCCGGCCTGCTCGCGGTACTGCGCTTTCTCACCGACACGCCCGGCGCCGAAACGCTGGGCATAGGCTACGTGGCGGCATACATCCAGGCGGCCCCGGCCGAGGCGATCAACGGCGACGAGGGCATCGCGGCCCTGGATGCGCTGGGCGGTTTCGCCGACCGCCTGGCGCAGCGCGCTTCGTCCGGCGCGCAACTCTCGAAGCCCGCGCAGGCAGCGCTCGCCGCGCAGTTGGATGTGGCCAATCGCTACGGCGTCAAATTCGCCAGCCACGAGCGCGATGGCCGCGTGCAGCTTTGCTACGACGGCGAAGCTTTCCGCCGCGTGCTGGCGCTGCGCGCCTCGCCCGAGCAGGGTGCGCGCGCCGCGCTGGCCCTGACGCGCGAGGAATGCGTGGCGCCCGATCTGCAGGCGACCGAGCGCCGGCGCGTGGACGAGTGGCGCGCCGAGGTGCTGGAGCGGGTGGAGGCGGCCGCGCTGCCGGCTTACCTGAAGAACCGCGTGCTGATGCGCCGCGTCGCGGTATGGAGCGGCCTCGCCTACCAGCGCGCGCGCAAGGGCGAGCCGGCCGATGCCGCCGCGGCGCGCGCCGTCGCCGAACTCACCGGCATTGCCAAGACCGAGCTCACCGACGAGGACCACGCGGTCTATGCCGATGCGGCCATGCGCGCGAATGCCTCGCGCTGGGCCGCGGCGCCGGCCGCGGCGAAGCCGGCGCCGCGCGGCGTGCACATAGTCACCATGCCCGGCGAACCGGGCGAGACCTGCGTCAGCCTGGTCAACGTGGGCAAGGACGGCGCGGCGCCGCTCGCCAGGCGCTGCACCTACGGCCTCGTCTGGGCCGCATCGGCGACGCGCAATCGCGAAGGCACGGCGCTGGCGCTCGCGGTGCAGCCGCTCCCCGCCTGGCGCGAGCTGTGGGTGTTTCACAAAGAAGCCGACGGCTGGACCGTGCGCGTCCTCCCGCCCGCCAGCCGCGGTCCCGAAGTCGGCTATGCCGAGTTCGCGGGCTGGACGCCCGGCAGCAAGCAGATGCTGGTGGCGCGCGAGGCCGGCGTCGAAGGCAAAACCACGCGCAGCTTCGAGCTGATGCGCCTCGATACCCTCGCCATCGAGCGGCGGGCGGGCGATCCGGAATTGCTGGGCGCTTTCCAGCGCTGGCAGGACCCGGCCTGGAAGCGCCTCAGCCTAAGCCTGCGCTAGGAACCGCGGCGGCGAGCACGCAGGGCCAGGGCTTTTCTCCTTTCTCCCTGGCTCTGCGGGGCTCGCCCGCTTCGGCAGACAAATGGCGTCGCCGGACAGGGTGGCGTATGATCCGCACAGAGTGCTCATACGCGTGAGCCGCCGCCATGGACAATCCCGACCTACTTCTCCTCGCCCGCGCGCAGTTCGGGCTGAACATCGGCTTTCACATCCTGTTCCCCACGCTCACCATCGCGCTGGCGTGGATCCTGGTGTATTTCCGCATCCGCTACGCGCGGAGCGGCGACGCCGCCTGGCTCGCGACCTACAAGCTGTGGGTGAAGATATTCGCGCTCACTTTCGCCATGGGCGTGGTCACCGGCATCACCATGTCGTTCCAGTTCGGCACCAACTGGCCCGGCTTCATGAAAAGCGTCGGCAACATCGCCGGCCCGCTGCTCGCGTTCGAGGTGCTGACCGCGTTCTTCCTCGAAGCCACGTTTCTCGGCGTGATGCTGTTCGGCATGAACCGCGTGCCCGCCTGGGTGCACATCGGGGCGACCCTGCTGGTCGCGATCGGCACCCTGTTCTCGGCGTTCTGGATACTCGCGCTCAATTCGTGGATGCATACGCCCACCGGCCAGGTGATGCAGGACGGCGTGCTGATCGCGGGCGACTGGCTGCAGGTGATCTTCAATCCGTCCTTCCCCTACCGCTTCACCCACATGCTGCTCGCCTCCGGGCTCACCGCCTCTTTCGTGGTCGCCGGGCTGTCGGCGTGGCGCCTGCTGCGCGCGCCCGGGGACGCGTCGGCGCTGCGCACGCTGCGCACCGGCGTCGCCATCGCCGCGGTGATCGCGCCGCTGCAGATTTTTGCCGGCGACCTGCACGGGCTGAACACGCTAGCGCACCAGCCGGCGAAAATCGCCGGGATCGAGGCGCTGTGGAACACCGAGCGCGGGGCGCCGCTGGTGCTGTTCGCGATGCCGAATGAAGCCACGCGCCACAACGACTACGCCATCGAAGTGCCCAAGGTGGCGAGCCTGATACTCACGCACGAATTGAACGGCGAAGTGAAAGGCATAGAGGCGTTCGCACCCGCAACGCCCGGCGCGGACCAGCTGGCGCCGCCGGTGGCGCCGCTGTTCTTCGGCTTCCGCCTGATGCTGGCGGTGGGGATGGCGATGCTCGCGCTGGCCTGGGGCGGCGCCTGGGTGTTGCGCCAGGGCGCGGCGCCGCCGAAGTGGCTGCTGTGGGTCTTCGCCGGTTTCACCTTTTCCGGCTGGGTGGCGACGCTGGCGGGCTGGCTGGTGACCGAGATCGGGCGGCAGCCGTGGCTGGTCACCGGCATCCTCAAGACCTCGCAGGCGGTGGGCCGCGTCCCCGAGGCGCAGCTCGGCGCCAGCCTCACCGGCTACGTGCTGGTCTACACGCTGATGCTGGCGGCCTATATGGTGGTGATCACTCACCTCGCCGGCAAAGGGGCGGTGAAAGCCGAAACGATATGAACCTCGACCTGCCACTGATTTTTGCCGCGCTCATGGGCGTGGCCGTGCTCGCCTATGTCGTGCTCGACGGCTACGACCTCGGCGTCGGCATGCTGATGCCCGCGGCCGACGCGCGCGAACAGGAATTGATGGTGGCCGCGATCGGGCCGTTCTGGGACGCGAACGAAACCTGGCTGGTGCTCGGCGTGGGCATACTATTGGTCGCGTTTCCGGTGGCGCACGGCGTGGTGCTGGGCGCGCTCTACCTGCCGGTGGCGGCGATGCTGATCGGGCTGATGCTGCGCGGCGTGGCCTTCGAGTTTCGCGTCAAAGCCGAGGGCTGGCACCGCGAACTGTGGAACTGGCTGTTCTGGCTCGGCTCGTTCATCGCCTCGTTTTCGCAGGGGCTGATGCTGGGGCGCTACATCACGGGTTTCGATTCCGGTTTCGGTTACCTGCTGTTCGGCTTGGTGGTGGGGGCGGGACTGTGCGGCGGCTACGTCCTGCTCGGGGCGACCTGGCTCATTTACAAGACCGAAGGCACGCTGCAGAAAAAGGCGCTGGCCTGGGCGCGCTGGGGTCTGCTCTGGGTCGCGCTCGGCGTGGCTGCGGTGAGCGTCGCCACGCCGTTCGTGAGCCAGATGGTGCAGACCAAATGGTTCGATTTTCCGCGCACGCTGGGGCTGATGCTGCTGCCGCTCGTGACGCTGCTCGCCTGGATCTGGGTATGGCGCTCGACCGGACGCCTGTCCCGCGGCGCTGCGGGCGCGCGCGACTGGGCACCGTTCGCCGGCGCCGTGGCGATTTTCGTGCTCGCTTTCATCGGCCTCGCCTACAGCCTGTTTCCCTACGTCGTGATCGACCGTCTGACCTTCTGGGATGCGGCCGCGCATCCCTCGTCGCTGAAAGTGGTGCTGATCGGCGCGCTGATCGTGCTGCCTTTCATCGTCGCCTACACCGCGTTTTCCTACTACGTATTCCGCGGCAAGGCGCGGGCGGGGTTGTACGACTAACGTTGGAGCGCCCCCGGAACACGCGATAGCGTCTGGTGTCGCATGCCGCCTGAGGACTTGCGCGCTGCGCGCGCCAACCGTATTTTCCAAACGGATGAAAAGCACATCCGTTCAGAAAACACGGTTACTGTTAACACCAGAGGCGGCATGGGGGTTTTATACAAGATCGCCGATAGTGCACGGATGTGCTTTTCATCCGTGCGCTATCGGCGATCCGCGCGGACGGGACGCCGTCCGCGCAAGAGCGACCAGGACGCGGAAATCGACCGCGCCCGCTACTTCTCCAGCAGCTTGCGTTTGTCCTTCACCTTGGCCCATTCATCCGCATCCGCAGGCGCGTCCTTGCGCTCGATGATGGGTTTCCACACCTTGGACAGCTCGGCGTTGAGCGCGGTGAATTCCTTTTGATCGTCCGGCACGTCGTCCTCGGCGAAAATCGCTTCCGCCGGACATTCCGCCACGCACAGCGTGCAGTCGATGCACTCGTCCGGATCGATGACCAGCATGTTCGGCCCTTCGCGGA
>JAJZUN010000087.1 GCA_021848555.1 Pseudomonadota bacterium
GCGGTAGTGCAGTTTGGCCCTGCTCGCCGCCGGCTACGGCGCCGCTATGCTGCTGGGCATCGGCTTCGGCCTGATCGGCGCGGTGCTGTTCTTCTTCCGCGAAGTGCTCAAGTCCGCCATCATCATCCTGCAATCGATCCCCTCGATCGCCTGGGTGCCGCTGCTGCTGATCCTGATGGGCTTCGGCAGCCTGCCTATCGTCGTTGTCGTCGCCATCGCCGCTTTCTTTCCCGCCGCGCTATCCGTCATGAACGCCACTGAAAGCGTGCAGCGCGTCCATGTCTCCGCCGCGCGCGTCATGGGGGCCTCGCACTGGGACATGCTGCGGCGCGTGTATCTGCCCGCCGTCATGCCGGAGCTCATTACCGGCGCGCAGCTCGCTTTCGGTAACGCCTGGCGCGCGCTGATTGCGGCGGAAATGCTGGTCGGCTTCGGCAAAGGCCTCGGCCGCTCGCTTTCCTACGCCGGCGAAACCGCCGACATGGTCGGCGTGATGACCAGCATCTTGGCCATCGCCATCCTCGCCCCGCTGATCGACCAGCTGCTGCTGGAAAACCTCAAGCGCCGCGTGCTGCGTTATCAATACGTCTGAGCATGAGCACCTTCGCGGGATTGCGGCCGGCCCTGGCACGCACACTGCTTGCAGCGATCTTCGCCGGCGTGTGCGCAGGCGCGCTGGCGGCCGACGGGCTGGAGCGCGCAAAGCAGCGCGGTGAACTGCGCGCCGGCATTCATTACCTGGTGCCGGAATACCAGGGTGGCATGAAATTTCGTACGCCCGAAGCCCTCGACACCGCGCTGCTCGAAGACGTCGCCAGGCGAGTGCGGCTGCCCCTGGTCATGGTGCGCGCGGAGCCCGGAAAAACCGACGTCGCCCTGGTGAGGCTCGGGCAATCCGATGCGCTGCACGGCGCCGCCAGCGTCATCCCGACCGGCTATGCCGCCGGGGCTATGGCCATCATGCGCACCGACACCGACATCAAGGCCTGGGAGCAGCTGAAAGGACGCAGGGTCTGCGTGTCCGAAGGCGGACTTTACGCCGGCACGCTCGCCGCCAGATACGGCGCCATCGAAAAGGTCTACAAAGCGCCTGCTGATTCGCTGCTTGCGTTGCGCATCGGCGCGTGCGACGCGGCGGTTCACGACAGCACGCTGCTGGAACAATTGATCAAACTGCCCGAGTGGAAGAAATTTTCCGCCAGGCTGCCGGTCGGGCCGCGTACGAGTTTGGTGTTTGCGGTGCCGGCGGGCGACAAGCAGAGTTCCGCTGCGCTCAGGCAAATTGCGGCTGCATGGGCGGCCGACGGCTACCTTGACCGGCTGATGAGCAAAATGGTGCGGCAGATCGCATTCGAGGTGTATCTGGACCAGGATGTGCCGGATTGTCATTAGGCGGGCAACAGAAAAGTCCATACTGACCGGGCGCGATGCCGCCAGTTTATGCCGCCAGGTTAAAAAAAACGGCCCCATGAAGGGGCCGTGAGGAAGCGCAATGGCTGAGGCTCGATCAATGAGCCGATCAGCCGCCGGCGCGGTTCTTGATAATCACCTGTTCGAGGCGCGCGACTTCGTTGCCGTTCATGACGATAGTCTTGCCGTCCGCGGTTTGCATGGCGTGGCCCGGCGCCATGTAGGCGGCGCGACCGAAGTTGTCTTCCATGGCCATCTTGCCATCGGGGTATACGTGCAACGTCGAGGCATCCTTGAGCTGGATCAATTTCTCCACCTGGTTTCCTGCCGCCTTGCTCGGCTCGATCTTCTTCTCCATTAGCTCTCTGCTATGACGTACGACGAGGCCCTCCGCCGTGACGGGATCGGTGTGGATATCGCCGTACCACGTGCCGGACTCCTGGGTGCTCGCAGCAGGCGCCGCAACTTTCTTCTCCATCAGCTCTCTGCTATGACGTACGACGAGGCCCTCCGCCGTGGCGGGATCGGTGTGTGTATTTCCGTACCACGTGCCGGAATCCTGGGCGATCGCAACAGGCGCCGCTACGACGAGGGCGAGCGCAGAAGCGAGGATGGTAAGCCGCATTTTGGTGTTGATGATCATGATTGAATCTCCTTGGTAGTAAGATAAAAGCTACGGTGTCGGCTGAACGCCTTGAAGCACGCTCGGCCACGACTACGTTTGTGTTCGTAGTGAATGAACTATAGGCTGTCGATCCCCACGAGAGCATGACGCGACGATTACAGCTTTGTAATGACGCCACGCCCATTTCGGTCGGTTATGACATGGCAGCGAAGCCAGTCGGGCGCAGGGCGAGTTGAGTCGATGCGTGCGCGAGGTGGATGAAATCGCCTTTTCCACATGCGCCGGGGAAGCCAAGCGTTACCGAGCGCCCGATTCGCCAATGCACCGCGCAAGGAGCGCTGTTGTCATCGGAAAAGAAAGCGGCCCCATCGAGGGGGCCGCGAGGAAGAACAATGGCTGCGGTTCGATCATTGAACCGATCAGCCGCCGATATATCGCTCGCTAATCAATTGGTGAAAGCGTGCGACTTCGTTGCCGTTCATGACGATAGTCTTGCCGTCCGTGGTTTGCATGGCGTGGCCCGGCTCCATGTAGACGGCGCGGCCGTATTTGTCCTCCATGGCCATCTTGCCATCGCCAAAAACGTGCACCGTCGAGCCATCCGTGAGCTGAACGGATTTCGCCACGTCGTTTCCCGCCGCCTTGCTCGGCACGATCTTTTTCTCCATTAGCTCTCTGCTATGACGTACGACGTAGCCCTCCGGTGTGGCGGGGTCGGTATGGATATCCCCGTACCAGGTGCCGGAATCCTGCGCGGTCGCAGCAGGCGCGGCGATCTTCTGCTCCATCAGTGCTCTGCTATGACGTACGATAAGGCCCTCCGCCGTGGGGGCTTCGGTGTGGGTAGAGTCGGTGCAGCGCGGGGCGGGCGGATCCAGCGCGTGCGAGCAGGATGGAACGCCTCTTCGCTTATGCCTGCTTCATAGCGCCGTCTCTAATTCGATCGAGACGCGGGAGGCCGCGTTGTTCCAGGAAGTTGACGCAGAAATTACATCGCGGAGAGCCGGGACATGGAGTGATCACCTGGCCCCGTCCCGCCCAGCCCTTGAGTCGGGAGCGGCGAGGGGACCGTTTCAATGTCCGCTTCGGCCAATTCTCTGTCGGCATGCAAAGGAAATGTCATCCCTGACGCGCGCTTCGCGAGCTGATGGAGGTCGAACCCGGCGCGGGCGCAGCGCCGCATCAGTTGTTGGTAGCGTGCCGTGTAGGTGCCATGGAGATCTCCCGGCGGAGGAGTGGACATACGGAACAGCGAACTCGCTTTGTCCGCCGTCTCGCGTTGCGCCGGGAGTTCTATCAGTACGATTCTTCGGCGCAGCTTGATTCCGGCGCGATGCAGATCGACGACAAAGCAATCGCCGCGATGTGCCTGGACCGGATCGATCATGATCATTTCGCAAATTCGCAATCCGAATACACAAGCGAGCTCGAGACGCATTGCAACAGGTTTGCTCAGTGGCATCATCGCGGCGACGGCCTGTGCCCATTTTGCGGTTAGCGATTCGGTGCACCGGGGCGCACGGCAGCCGGCTGCGTCAAGTACGCGCCCCGCCTCGACATGACCATGCTGCTCGGCTTCGAGCAGAAAACGAATCGCGGCGACATCCGGATCGCCGTGTCCTTCATATTGTGCGTTGAGCGCGCGCCCATATTGCAAGTCACGCAGCAGTCTTGAGCCGACACGATATTGGGCTTCGGCGTGCCCGCGGCGGGCGGCCTCGAACAGCCATTCGCGCGCCTTGGTGTGACTGCGGAAACTGCAGTTCCGATGATCATAGAGGAGCGAGAGAAAGAAGCAGGCCTTGGCCGAACGCAGCAACGCGGCACGTTCGAGCCAGCGCACGGCTTTCTTGAAATTTCTTGAATTCACTGCACCTCCCGCGCCGTCGACCCACCCTATCGCATATTTGAGACCAAGCTCTTCGCATGCGAGTGGATGGCTTCGTGCCGCCGCGCGTTCGAGAAACTTTCCCCCCGGCTCTCCGAGAAGAGTCTTGAGCATGCCGAATCTGTAGCAGAGTTCTACATCCTGCAAATCGATGCAGCGCGAGTACCAGAGAGAGGCGAGCTCGGGACTGCCCGCATTCCAGTAATGGTCGGCCAAATGGCGGGCGGCCGCATTTTTGCCGGCCGCATGCGCCTTCTCCAGGAATTGGATTGCCTCGTCGGTCTTCGAACCGGCGGCCGGGTGCTGCGCCAACAGGCAGATGCCCAGTTCGAGCCAGGCTGCGGCATCCGCTTTGGCCGCTGCGCGGCGGAGCAGTTGAATTGCCAGGCTGGCGGGGTTTGCCGAGTCGCCTGTGTCCTGGTTGGACATGAGTAGTTGCGCGAGTTTGGTTTGGGCAGTGGCGCAACCGTCGTTGGAAGCCAACTCATACCAGCGGATCAGACTCTGCGAATTCTGCGCATTGCCCGCGATTCCAGGAGAAACACGCTGACCGATCAATCGCCAAGCGTCTGCATGACCCTGCTTCGCAGCTCTGTCGAGCCACAAGAGCGCGGAATGCTGGTTGGCGCCCAGCCCCTGGCCTCCGTCCAGATAGAGCTTCCCAAGCTCGAATTGGCTCCTCGCATTGCCCGCGCGCGCTTGCCGGATAAGTGGGAGAACACTTCTGCTTGCCATTGGCACTTGCTCCTGTTGTTCCGTACGAATTTGACGCACGCATTCCGCGGATAAAACGACAGAGCAAGAACTCGTCGATTCCGCAACAGGATGTTTAGTTCAAACGTGTGGGGAATATGTGGAGAAATTGTGGCGAATGTCGGGCAAGCCAAGTTTTCCTGGCGTAAAGCATTCCGTCACCCGATGACGGGCTATCCCGATACTGCGCAGCATCGAGTCAAGCGCGTTCCAATTCGGCGTGAGCCTGACCAACGCGACGGAACATTGGCTGCCGCATCGGAGAAGTGTTGCAGGGAAACAACACAACGCCCGCATTCCGCCGCCGTTCACCGAACTCCGTTGGAATTCACTATCCCCAGTGATTTGTCGGGCGCTTCGGCGAATACAGTCGGCATCACTTGGGGCTTCCATGTGCGACTGAAGCATATTCAAGCGCTGCAACATCGGCGCCGGGATCAGCGGTCGCAATGGCGGTGTCCCAGGCGAGTCCTAACATTGAAAGGAAATAGCGATGCGTAAGAAAATCTTGGTAGCAGCAGTCGCCGGCGTCCTCGCGGCGCCGGGCGCCGCGTTCGCGCAAACATCCGGCACGAGCGTGACGGTCAGCGGCAGCCTGTTGATGAGCGTGGATAACCAAAGCGTGGGCAATGCCGTCGCGGCGCGCACGACAACCAGCGAAACCCGTCTGCAAGACGAGTCCTCGAGCGTGGTGTTCGGCATACGGGAAAACCTGGGCAACGGCTTGGCAGCGGTCGGAAGGCTCGACTTAAAGGTGGGTGTTCCCGCGGGGACCCTTGCACCCTTCGGAGAGTCCTGGGTCGGTCTGGACAGCAAAGACTGGGGCAGCCTGACGGCTGGCCGTCATGCGCTGCATTACTTCAAGACGCCGGAGGATGCCTACTTCCTGGGGGCATCCTATAGAGTAGGTCCCAGTTCACTCATCGATTTCGCCGGCGGCGGCAGGGTCGCGATCGCGAACGCGACCCGGACTCCGAGTACCGTCAAATGGACCTCGCCCGCCTGGAACGGATTGCAGACTGTAGTCGCCTATTCGTTTAATCCGACCGGCGCGCAGTCCATATCCGCCGACGGGAAGTTCGGCAACACCGCCCGCACCGGCCGTGCATGGAACGTGAACCCGACTTATAGCGCAGGGAACTGGATGGCCGGCTACAGTTTCTGGGATGCCAAGACAGACGCACCCAGCGCAACATACGATGCCGCCCTCCAGGGGCTCGGCAACGCCGCTGGCAACGTTGGCGTTTACGCCGCCGGCCCCGGCGCGACGGCTATAGGCCAGCTCGTTACCGCCGACCAGCGCAGCGATTCGCTCTACGGTTACTACACCTGGGGCGGCTGGAAGCTCGGCGCGATGTGGAACAAGACCAAGCTGACGGCGGCGGCGACCGGGGCGGGGCTGGCAGCGACCGGCACCAAATTGGGTGACCGCACGGCATGGTCGATTCCGCTGCGCTACGCGACCGGCCCGCACACCTTCATGGCGACCTACACGAAGGCGCAGGACGACAGCGCAACGGCGGTACAGGATGGGGCGAAACAAGTTGCGCTGACCTATGCGTACTCGTTCTCCAAGCGCACCCACGTCGCACTATCGTGGGGCAAGCTGACGAACGACGGCAACGGCGCGTACACGCCCTACGTGAGCACGGCTAGCGTCAACGGCGGATTGGCACCGGGCGAAAGCGCGCGCAACATCACGCTCGGGATGCGCCACAACTTCTGATGTTCACCGGCGGCGCGATGCGTTTTGATCGCGCTGCTTCGGCTCGAAGAAACTCTCCAAAGGAACGCCTCGAAGAGGCGTTCCTTTTTTTCGCGAAAATGGTCAAGCGCGGCGTTTGCCGCTATTCCGATCGATGCGCGAGCAAGATAAGCGCGAACGCCGGTTTCGTTGCAATTGGGCGAACCGTGAAACCCAGGAACAAGCCCCCTTCTGCAACAGCGCAATGCGGTAGCGGGAACTTGCAATTGTAATTTTTCGGTCACCTCGGCGTAAGGCGGCCGGTGTCAACATGCAACCGTACTCATTGCGTTTTCCTTGCGAATCCAGTCAATATTGGAGGGCAACATGCCTGATTTGGCGAGCGACCACCACTCCGGTCTGGGAATGAACAGACGGCTCCGCGCGGCCGATCCGCGTTTGCCGCTCGTTGCAGGCTCGGGAGACGCAGCCGGCGAGGCAAGCCTGCGCTTGCAGGAAGCGATGACGCGAGCAGATGCATCATCCATGCGCCCGGAGGCCGCGAATGCCGGCCCGGCCGACCTGTTGCTGGACCGGCGCATCCTGGTCGTGGACGACACAGCCGAAGTGGCGCTCATGGTGGCGCATCATCTGCGGGAATTCGTGAAATATGTGGCGGTTTGCGGCGATGGCCGATCGGCCTTGGCGATCGTAAAGGAGGAGCCGATCGATTTGATGGTGCTGGATCTGATGTTGCCCGAACTCGGCGGTCTCGAAGTTTGCAGCGCTCTGCGCGCATCCGGGAGGCCTCCGCTGATATTGATGCTGACGGCGCGGGCCACGGAACTGGATCGAATTATCGGATTGGAATTCGGTGCGGACGACTACATGGTCAAGCCCTTCAGCGCGCTGGAACTCGTGGCGCGGGTGAAGGCGCTATTCCGCCGGCTGGAGCGCGGCCATGCAAGCGCGGGGCCACCGCCGCCCGAAGGCAATATTATGGTCGGCGACTTGGTGATCGATTCGGCTGCGCGCCAGGTGTTTCGCGCGGGGGTGGAGATTTCGTTGACGGAAAAGGAGTTCGATCTGCTGTACCTTTTCGCAAGCAAACCCGGCAGGGTGTTTTCCAGAAACCAGTTGCTCGACCTGGTTTGGGGGTGCGGAAACGGCATATACGAATATACCGTCACCTCCCATATCAGCCGGCTGCGATCCAAAATCGAGTGCGATCCCGCCAATCCGCGCATCATCCAGACGGCCTGGGGCATCGGATACCGCCTATTGCGAGCACCCTGTGCCCATGCCGAAGCGTGAGGCCCATGCGCGCCGTACCGCGTTCCCTGTTCGGCCAGCTCGTATTGGCGCAGATCATCTTTGGCGGGCTGCTCGCCCTGGGGTTCGTGGTGGTACTCGGGCTAACCCACGCGCGCTATCACCTTGAGGCAACCCAGCGCCTGAGTCTCGGTTGGGCGGACAAAATACTCGCGCGCCACCCGCGTGAATTCAGCGCTAGCGAATCGGGATCGGACGATGCGCCGCTGCGCGATTTGCTGCTGCGTCTTGGCCGGGCCAGCCTGGCTGTCGACTTTCATGTGATCGACGGCTCCGGCAAGATTATTTTTTCCTCGGTGCCGGCCGCGAGGCTTATGCGCGCTTCGATCGATATCGGCGCAGTCGAATCCCTGATTCGAAATCCACGGGATTTGCCGGTCACGGTCGAGGACCCGGCCGAGCCGGGCGTATCGCGGATTTTTTCCGCCGCCCGTCTCGGACAAGGAGCAGGGGCGAAGGGATATCTTATCGTCCTGTTGCGCGGACAGGACGCGGGGGCGTTTCTCTCCCACCAGGGAAGCCGCGTATTGCTGGAATCGGTGGTGATAATGTCGGGCGTCAGTATGCTCGCATTCGCTGCCGCGCTGGCGCTGCTGGTGTCGATTCTGCGTCCTATCCGCAAGCTGTCGCGGACTCTGGATGAATTTCGGCGCGACAGCGGAATCGACTGGGAAAGCGAACAAGGGAAAAAGCCCGAACTCGAGGGATCGGACCTCGAGCGGCTCAGTTTGCATTTCAATGAAATGGCTCGCCGCATCGTGGAGCTTCTGCAGCGGCTGAACGCCACCGATCGGAAAATGCGCGACATGTTCGCAAACATTTCGCACGATCTGCGCACGCCGCTTACCATCATTCAGGGTTGTCTCGAAACGGCGCGGAGCAAAGGCGAGTCGCTGCCGGCGGCGCGCTGCATCGCGTTGATCGACGCGGCCTTGGCGCAGAGCCGTTCTCTCGGACGCCTCATCGAAACGGTGTTCGAATTGTCCAAGCTGCAAAGCCCCGACTACCGGCTGCGGCTTGAACCGTTTTCGATTGCGGAGCTGGTGCAGGACGTAACCATGAAATTCTCGCCGAAGGCGGCCAAGTGTGGCGTAACGATCCGGATAGATGGCGGGGACAGGCACATCCAGGTCATCGCAGACGTGCTGCTGGTAGAACGTGTTTTCGATAATCTGATCGAGAATGCGCTGTGCCATGCCGTGGGCGCAAGCGAGATTACGATCCGGCTCGTGGAACGGGCCGCGGACCTGGAGGTCACGGTATGCGACAACGGTTGCGGCATTCCGGCGTCGGCCTGGAATCGCATCTTGGCGGAACAAGCGGGCAAGGCCCCCAGCTCCCCG
>JAJZUN010000088.1 GCA_021848555.1 Pseudomonadota bacterium
ATACGATTGCCAATTAGCCAATATGCCTACCCGCCAATCGCCCGCCGCATTTCGTACCACACCGCCCCGATCCATTCGTGCAGCACGTAGCGGGACAGTTCCAGCCCGTCCACCGAGGGCACGAAGCCGGTCACGTCCAAGGGCGCGGAGGCGCGGAAATACACCGGCGCGGGCACCACCTTCAGCCCCGCGGCTTCGAACGCGCGCACGGCGCGGGGCATGTGAAACACGTCGGTCACCAGCAACACCGTGCGCACTTTTCCGCCGGCCAGCGCCTTCGCGATATAGAGCGCGTTCTGGCGCGTGTCGAAGCTCTTGGCCTCGACTAGCGTCACGTGTTTCTTGAACCCGTTCTCGAGCAGGTTCTTCATCAGCTCGGCCTCGCCCAGCGCGCCGCCGTCCGGGCTGCCGCCCGATACCGCCAGCGGTAGTCCGGTGCGGGCCGCCAGTTGGGCGGCGAAAACGACCCGGCGCAACGAAGGCCCGGAGAGCGTCTCGTGCTCGGGGTATTCGAGCGCGCCGAGGGTTCGTCCGCCGCCGAGCACCACGATCATCGCCTGCTCCGGCGCGACGACCTTGGCGGTTTGCGGGGTTAGCGGCGGCCAGCGCGCTTCAAACGGCGCCGCAAGCTGGTAGGCCACCACTTTGAGCGTGAGCAGCGCGAACGCCACAAGCGAGACGGCGGCGAGCCAGCGCGCCCAGCGGTGCTGTCTGCCCCAGAAGAGCCCCGCAGCCAGCAGTACAAAAAACACCCCCGGCGGGAGTATCATCGACGCAATCAGGTTGGTCGTGGACCAGATCAATGAATCCATAGCGGTCTATTTTCGCACGCTTGGCCTCATCAAAGCCGCCAGCGCCCAATGGGTCGGGGGTGAGCGTGGACGGTCACTTAGTTGCGTAAATCTCGGTGTTGCACCTAGCCAGCTAACATGATATCATGATATCATGTGCTTTTTAGTGAGGTATCCCATGTCTCAAGTCGTCGTGCGTAATCTCGAAGATGGGGTAAAAGCCGGTCTCAAACGCCGCGCATCGCTCCATGGTTGGAGCATGGAAGAAGAGGCACGCCAGATTTTGCGCAAAGCGGTGCTGGCGGATTCTGTTTCTTCAACCCCGCTGGGTTCTCGTATCGTCGCACGCTTTGCTGGGTGCGGACTCGCTGAAGATTTACCTGAACTGCATGGCCACATAATCGCGGGGATGGAATTCAACTCGTGATAATTCTGGACACGAATGTGTTATCCGCGCTGATGCGATCGGAACCCGATAAAGCCGTGATGCACTGGCTCGATGACCAGGTGGCTGAGTCGATCTGGATTACCAGCATCACGCTGTTCGAGGCGCGTTTTGGTTTGGCGTTACTGCCGGAGGGCGCTCATCGCCAACAGCTGACGGTGCGTTTCGATGATCTGATGGTCAGCGATTTGGAAAACAGGGTGCTGCTGTTCGATCAACCGGCGGCACGGCAAGCGGCTGATTTGGCGGCGCAGCGCAAAAACGCCGGCCGGCCGGTCGACATGCGGGACACCTTTATCGCCGGCATTGCTTTGGCCCGTAACGCTCGAATCGCGACGCGCAATACTCGCCATTTTGATGATCTGCCGGGGATGGTGATCAACCCATGGGCGCATGGGGCTAGTAAATAAGTGAGAATCGGCGGGGTCAGGTCTTGCATCGACGCATTTGCCTCAATATCGCTGCCGTTTGTGTCAACGCAAGACCTGACTCCGTCGCCCGCTTTGCCTTTCCCGTCGATGCGCGCTTCCTACCGCCGCGGTAGAATTCATCACGGTCATTGAAAGGCCCCGAGTATGCAAACCCCATTGGAAATCCTGGAGACAGAAGCCTTGAGGCTTACCCCGAGCGAGCGAGCTACGCTCGCCCAGCGATTACTCGCAAGCCTCGACGAGGACGCGGAGATCGAGGAAGCTTGGGCGGCTGAGATCGAGCGCAGAATCGCCGATGTCGAGAGCGGCGCGGTTCAGGTTGTCCCGATCGCCGAGGCTCTTGCGCGAGTCCGTGCCGCATTGAAGTGAATCTTGTCGTCGTTCCGCTTGCGCTGGGCGAGTTGCAGGACGCGGCTGCTTTCTATACCGAGAGCGCAAATGTCGAACTTGGACTGGCCTTTGTGGCTGAGTTTGAGCGATCGGTCAATGCCATTCTCGCTAATCCAATGCTCGGGGCTGTTTTCGCGGCACTAGGCGCAGGGTTCTCCTTCGCCGGTTTCCATACAGCGAAATCTATCAGCTTACATCAGAGGAACTTCGGGTTATCGCCGTGGCACATAACCGGGCGGCGCCCCGGCTATTGGGCAGGTCGCAAGTAGCGCCACAAAGCGATCGTGGCACAATGCGCAGGTGACTCCGACCGCGCGCAAGTTGCTCGATTTTCTCGGTGCCGATGGCGCATCGGGGACGGCAGCCCGCGTCCAGGCACTGTCCCTGCCTGCCTGGGAAGAGATCATCGCTCTGGCGCTGAGCCACGGGGTTGCGCCCTTGCTGCATCGATCGTTGCAGGCGAGTGGCGGACTCGCCGCGCTGCAGGAGCCCGTGCGCAAGCGTCTGAACGACGAACGCCGCGCGACGGGCTTTGCCAATCTGCGCCGCTGTGCCGTCTTCAAAGACATTGCGCTGGCGTTTGCAGAGAGAAACATTCCGCTCATCGCGCTGAAAGGACTGCACCTGGCGGAACTGGTGTACCGCGACATCAGCCTGCGACCGATGGACGATGTGGACATCCTGGTCCCGCGGGCTGAACTGGGAAAAGCGGTAGCGACCCTGCAGCGTATGGGCTATGGACCCGAAGAGGATATGTCCAGCTCGGCCGAAGCATTGCTGGACTTTAGCCATGCCGTCGCCCTCGAACATCGAGGTCTGGGTATCCTGATCGAGCTGCACTGGACCCTGGTCAAACAAGGGTATGGATATGAACCGTCTACGGAAGCGATCTGGCGCACCGCGGCGCCAGGGAAACTAGCGGATGCAGAAGTGCCCCTCATGTCGCCGGAGTTTCTTCTGCTGCACGTTTGTGCGCACCTGGCGTGCCACCATTCGTTCCTGCTTGAATTGCGTGCTCTGTGCGATATCGCCGAAATCGTGCGCGCCTGCCCTGCGCTCGATTGGCCGGTCGTTATCGACCAGGGTCAGCGCCACGGCTGGGGCCGTGGCGTCGCGGCTGCACTGCGACTTGCCCGGGATTACCTGGGCGCAGCGGTACCCGGCGATGTACTTGCAGCGCTTGGATCCGATACGTTAGCACCGGCAATGCTGTCCGAGGCGCTGGAGCATCTGCTTTCCAGCCACAAGATTCCGGACGACCTGAGCGCTGTGCCCAATTTTCTCGCCTTCGTCGGCCGCCGCGGATTGCACGAAAAACTCGCGATCTTCTGGCGCCGGATGTTCATGCCGCGCGCCGAGCTTGCGCTGAAATACGGCGTGCCAGTGGGCTCGCCGCGGCTTTCCCTCTACTACGCCGTGCGCTTACGCGACCTCGTTCGCCAGTACGCTGCACGCGCGTGGACGACCCAAGTCTCTGATCCGCAGTTTCGCGAGACGGTTGCGCGGCACGCGCGGCTTGCGGCCTGGATTGCCGGGCCGGGATAGGTTGCAGAGTCTTGCGAACTGCCCAATTCTTTCGCGCCGGATTACGGGCCGGTTGTCTTCTCGACAATCACCCACCCCAGAAGATCCTGCCAGTTCACCTGGGGCAAAGGCAGGTATGGGGCGTAAAACGCTCCCTTACGCGAATACAGGCCGCGAATGGCCCACCACGGGCCTCTCACGTAGTCGGGTGCTTCATCGAATGCGTCGAAATATTTCCAGATGCCGCCCGCCCCATGCGGCAAGCCATCCCGGGCAATCGCTATCCACGGCCTGTCGGAATCGACGTACAGCCACCCTCTGCTGGTCTTCACCTCGGTCACGGCGTGGCTGGGATGTCCACGGCGAAACAGGCTCTTGAGCAACGAGAGATCTTTCCGGTACAGCAAATAAACATGCCGGGTCTTGAAGCCCATATAGGTGAATGCCTTGTCCAAGGTGCGACTCCGGTCGAAACACAAGCCACGCTTGTACTTCATGAGGTCGGAGGGCTCGCGCGGTTCATAATCCGGAATTCCTGTCCCAAAAGGGGCCTTGGCGAAAACACGCGCCTGAATAAGCCGGATGGTTCGAATCTCGTCTTCAAAGGACTGCGGACGTGGCAAGATCTTCAGATCCAGGTCGTTTTCGAAAACGACAATGTCCTCCGCCGTGAGCCTCGTGGGGACATTGGTAATCAACATCAGCAATCCGAACAAGCCCAGCAGCAACCCGATCGTCGCAGTCACCCGCAGCCCGCGTCCTTGCTGGCGTCCCGCTTTGGTATCTATCGCCGGCTTGTCGATCACTTCCGTCCCGGCAGCGTCCGATACAGCAGCGATCAATCCGTCATTCGTCAGCTCTCCCTTCCTGCAGAGAAAATGCCAGTAAGGCCCATGGGCGGAAATCACCACACCGGCATACGTATCCGTCAGCGCGGCAATCTGATTGCGCGTAAAACGCTGTTCGATACGGGTAAAAAATCGATCGTAAACGTCCTGCTGGATTCGTCTCAGACTCTTTCCCCTGTAGTCCACGTGTAGCGGCACATAGCGCGACAATCCGATCGGATCCAGAACATGGCCGAGCCAAATCAGCGGTGCATAGACGAAACGGGCAACTAGCCAGGTGAACCCTGCGCGAAATGACCGGTTACGAATCTGCGCTGTAATGCGCCGCACTGCAGTCACCATCGTTAGCAGCCAGCGGAAATGCGCCGGGCGATTGTCCAGCGCGTAATACAGATATACCAATATGGCATTGGCATATTTCTTCAGATTGCGCACTCCTTCCAAGGCGTCGGTCGGCAGGTGGTGCAGCACACCCAGACAGAACAGAAAATCTGCGTATCCGGGACGAAACGGCAACATGCTGAGGTTGCCCATGAAGAATAGTGCCCGAGGGCAATCTTGCAGGTTCCTGCGTGCAACAAAGATCGCGTCTGAAAAATCCACCAATACCAATTCGCGGCATTTGTCCTTCAGGAAAAAACTCCAGCGCCCGATGCCGCAACCGAGGTCGCAGATCCGCAGTCCGCTCAGTGCCTCCGTATCGACGAGATCGAAATAATTGCGAAATTCGGCCTCGTGCTCAGGCAGGACTTCGCCGAAGATCTTCCATTCATTACCGAAGGTGGACTGAATATCCTCGGCAAATGCCTCTCCTCGCTGCGCCTTGCTTGCCGGCGAGACTCCGAGCCGATCGCGCAGGTCGGGCGGATACTGGTCTTCGTCAAGCAGTACGATCACGTCGTCCACGATCGGGTACCGGCGTTCCGCTACCTGCAGCCAGTCCTGGTCCAGCGTCAGCGCAGTCGTGCCAAAAATGTCGCGCAGGCTCGCCAGTTTGTCCGCGTAGTATTCGGTCATAGAAACGGTAAGGTCCTGCGCCTAATCGTCAGGATTCTATCCTTCATGCCGAATTGGCTCACCCAAAATATCTTTAACTACATCCAAATAGCGTCCGACGACAATCTTCTCGTCAAACTCTCTAATAACCCGCTCGCGTGCAACGTGTCCCATCCGGGCCCGCTGCTCTGGCGTCAACAGCAACATGCGGCGCATCGCCCCGGCAAGCGCCGTTGCGTCCCGCGCCTTGCACAGGAAGCCGGTTTCGCCGTCCGCTACCGCTTGCCGGCAACCCGTTACATCCGTGGCGATCGCGGGCAAGCCCATGCTGGCGGCCTCGAGCAGCGTCCTGGGCATGCCTTCCCGATACGACGGTAGTACCACGCAATCGGCGTCGCCATAGATCGACACCATGTCGTCCGAATGGCCGAGATACTCTATTACCCCTTCGCGCTCCCATGCTTCGACCTCACTTCTCGGGACGGCGGAAGGGCTGGGGACATTCAGAAAGCCCAGCAATCGAAACGACACCGCCGGAAACTCGGCCTTCAATTGCCGGGCCGCCGCCACGTACTCGCCTACGCCCTTGTCCCACAGCAAACGCGCTGCCATCAAGAAGACGAAAGCGCCGCCCTCCCGCCGCTTTGGAGTTGGAGAAAACCGGGATACATCCACTCCGGAACCCGGAATCAGGACCGTGCGCTCCTTTTTGGTCAATCCGGCATCGAGAAAGGTCGTTCTATCCTCGGCATTCTGGAAAAATATGCGCTCGGGCCAGGAAAACGCGATTCGATACATAAACCGCGCAATGCGGGTAAGCCAGCCGCCGGCAATAAACGTCCGCCCCAGGCCCGAAACATTCGCTACTACCGGTATTCCGCACATGCGGGCCGCCAGCGAAAGATAGATGTTCACCTTGGGGGTGTAGGTGAGCAGCAAGGCCGGCTGCTCACGCTTGAGCAATCGCACCATCTGCCACAGGGTCATCAATTCGCGTAGTGGATTGGTGCCCGCGTTATCAAGTCGCATCGGAACATAGCGTGCCCCGGAAGACTCGATCCTGCCAATGTATGCATCCGGCGGCGCATAGGCGGCGATGCGAAACCCAGCGCCGCCCAGCTTGGCAATCAATCTGCGGCGAAAGTTATAGATGTTCCAGGTGGTATTGATCGCGATCCAGATTTCTCCGGAAGAGGGCTTGTTCTTCACGACGACCGCCAAACCATGCTTCATCAACTCCCGGCTGAAATGCCGGCCTTTTGTTCCATCAGCATCTTTCTTGGTTGCAGGCGCACGGCCATATGTGAATACCGGCAAATGTATTTCTCATTGGAAGGCCGCATTCTGATATGGAACCCAATAAACGGAAACCATGGTCGCGTAATTCAATAGCACGAACAAGACAATCGCATATCCAACGACGATTACCCGATTTGCTAGCAGACGTGAACTATCGGAATTAAATGCGGCGCCTATGCGAGAATAGACAAACAACTGTATCGGTATCAAGTACAAAGCAATGCGATCGGTCGCTGTGGATGCGACCTCTAGTAGCGGGATGCATGCCAAAGACAACAAAGACAACAAGACCCAGGTTCTGCGCTCGACTTCATCCGGAGCCAAACGTTTGGCAAATACAAGGAAGATCGCAGCGGGGAGGGCGTTCATGGCCACGCGAATGTTTGCGCCCTCTGAAATCATCTCCGCTTCAATATAGTTGGTGACCAGTTTTTGGGACTCGTCGGTGAACGTGGCCCATCCGCCCAAGAAAGCCATTGCCAGAAACGTCGCCGCAAGGAGGATGCGCTTGGTCCATACATTCTCGTAACTGGTGGCTACCAGGGCCAACGGCAATAACACTACAGCGGTCTTATGGAAGGTAAGCGCAAGCAGAATCCAGGTTGCGTATCTCACGAGATGCCCGTTAGCGAGCGCAACAAGTGCGATCAGTTCCAATCCCAGGGCCGCGCTCTGACGGGTGTACCCCATCGCGACCACGACAATCAGATAAGGCACGGCAACGGTCAGCGCCAGCCAGGGTTGCGATTGCTGACGGCAAAATTGATAGACCCCCGTCATTACCAAAGCGCCGCAGGCAATATTGACCCCATAGATGCCCCAGCCCAGCGTGGCGAACAGCCATTCGAGCAGCGCATATCCCGGGTCATACTCCGAAAGTGTCTCAACTAGCGATGTTCCGACGATGGACTCGAAGTGGTTCAGGTAGGAGCCCCAATCTCCGCCTACCTCGAAGCGCAATCCGATGAGGAAGACGAATAGAACGCAAAGCGCCTGCCAGGCACGATCGTTATACTTTGCGTCGGCAGCCTGCACTGAAGCGAAGACAAGCGGCGGCAAGAAATACATTAGCCAGTAAGCAAACATCTGTTCGACTTGACCTCGTTATGAGTGAGTCCCGGGCACGCTCGCTAGCGCGATTCCTCCAGCCAGGCCTGGAACATCAATACGCACCAGAGCCGCGGGGTCCAGTCATGCCGGCCGCTGAGATGTTCTTGCCATACGTGGCGAATTGGCTCGGGTTTGAAGTAGCCTTCGCATTGCAGGCGCCTCTCGTCCAGCAAACTTTCGGCCCAGTCGCGCAGCGGACCGCGCAGCCATTCACCGAGCGGAATGGCAAAGCCCGCCTTGGGCCGCTCGATCAATTGACGAGGTACGTACTTGTAGAGCACCTGGCGCAGCGCCCACTTACCCTGGCCATTACGTATCTTCATGTGCAGCGGCAGGCGCCAGGCCAGCTCCACCACGCGATGGTCGAGAAAGGGCACGCGGGTCTCGAGGCTAACGCTCATCGCTGCGCGGTCCACCTTGGTCAGGATGTCGTCTGGAAGATAGGTCAGCGTGTCCCAAAGCATCATGCGCTGCGCGGATTCTGAAACTCCGGTTACCAGGCTGGCGTCATCCAGTCTGGTGGGCAAGCGACTGGCTCCGAGTATCACGTCAGCGGCCTGTGGCCACTCGGTGACCAGGCTGAGATACAGTTCGTCCAGGCTCTGCACTGTTTTAAGACGGTGCGCCAGCTTGTGCGCTTTGTCGCCAAGACGGGCAACGTTGTCAGCATTGGGCAGCGCGCCGCCCAACGCGTCCCAAGCTGCGACGGGGACCTGCTGAATGCCAGCGCCCAACGCCTGTCGCACTGCGAGCGGCACCCAGCCCAGGCGGTTCCAAATCCTCTGTCCCCAAAAGTAGCGGTTGTAGCCGCCAAACAGCTCGTCCCCGCCATCGCCCGACAGCGCCACCGTTACGCCCAGTCGCGCCGCTTTGCACACCAGGTGGGTGGGGATCTGCGAACTGTCGGCAAAGGGTTCGTCGTACATGACTGGCAGTTGCGGAATCACTGCGCGCGCGTCCGCTGCGGTCACGCGCAGGGCGTGGTGCTCAGTGCCCAAGTGCTGCGCGACGGCGAGAGCGTGGGGCGACTCGTCAAACCCCGCTTCATCGAAGCCCACAGTAAAGGTCTGCACCGGTCGAGCGGACTGCGCCTGTATCAGCGCTGCGATAGTGGACGAGTCCACCCCGCCGGAGAGGAACGCGCCCAGCGGCACATCGGCCACCGACGTTATGGCCACGGCCT
>JAJZUN010000089.1 GCA_021848555.1 Pseudomonadota bacterium
GCGAGACGCAGACCTCGAGTTCCTGGGCATCGGCGAATGAATTTGGACTAAACTCCTGAATCCCGTCGTGTATCGAGGTGCCGCCATGTCCGACCCGCTGCCGGATCCGTTCGAGTTCATGAAAAAGCTGTGGAACCCCATGGGATTGCCCATGCCGGGAATGGTGGCGCCGACGCTAGACATCGACGCCGTCGAAAAGAAGATCGCCGACCTGAAGTCGGTGGAGAACTGGCTCAACCTCAATCTGAACATGCTGCGCCTGTCGATCCAGGGGCTGGAGATGCAGAGGAATACGCTGGCCGCGATGAAAGCGATGCAGCCCGCGCCGGCAGAGGCCGCCGCGGAGGCGGGCAAGAATCCTTTCCCCGATCCCGCCGCCTGGTGGAGCCTGATGCAGGCGGCGGCCGCGAGCGCCGCGGCCAAGACGACCGAGGCAAAACCCGCAGACGCCGCGCCGGCCAAGGCCAAGCCGAAATAAGTTCCGGCGTCGTCCGTCGCAAACGCGCTGAGGGTTGCCTGGATTGCGGCGGAATTTTTATTGTAACATGACGCTCCGTTCGGGTCCGGCCGGAGTGAGTTTGCCGCGACCCCTGCGTGAATTTCCGTGGTTCAATCTTTTGTTGGGAACAGAACATGCCAAAAGCGATCCGATTGCATAAGCAGGGCGGCCCCGAAGTGATGGTCTGGGAAGATGTCGAGGTGGGCGAACCCGGAGCGGGCCAGGCGCGTGTGCGCCATCATGCGTGCGGGCTGAACTACATCGACGTTTATCACCGCTCCGGGCTGTACCCGCTGCCGATGCCGAATGGTGTCGGTCTGGAGGGCGCCGGCGTGGTCGAGGCGGTCGGACCGGGCGTCACCAATGTCAAGGCGGGAGACCGCGTCGCCTATGCCGCGCCGCCTCCGGGAGCCTATTCGGAAGTGCGACTGATGGCCGCGGACCGCCTGGTGAATCTGCCGGACGGAATTTCCTTCGACCAGGCGGCGGCGATGATGCTGCAGGGCATGACCACCCAGTACCTGCTGAAGCGCACCTACAAGGTCCAGCCCGGCGATACCATCCTGATGCACGCCGCGGCGGGCGGTGTCGGCCTGATCGCGTGCCAGTGGGCCAAGGCGCTGGGCGCGACAGTGATCGGCACCGTCGGCTCAGACGAGAAGGCGGCGTTGGCGAAAGCCCACGGTTGTGATCACACCATCGTCTACACGCGGGAGAATTTCACGGAGCGGGTCAAGGAAATCACCAAGGGCGCGCTCCTGCCCGTGGTCTACGACTCCATCGGCAAGGATACCTTCGTCGGGTCGCTCGACTGCCTGCGGCCGATGGGGATGATGGTCAGTTTCGGCAACGCCTCCGGACCGACTCCCCCGTTTGACGCCAGCATGCTCGCCTCTCGCGGCTCGCTGTTTTTCACGCGGCCCAGCCTGATGCATTACACCGCCAAGCGCGATGACCTGGTGGCCAGCGCCAAGGACCTGTTCGACATCGTTCTCTCGGGCAAAGTGAAAATCGAGGTGCGTCAGCGCTACGCGCTGAAGGATGCCGCGCAGGCGCACCGCGACCTGGAAGCGCGCAAGACCACCGGTTCAACTCTGCTTATTCCCTGAGTTCCGGCGGCCTGCGGCAAACCCGCCCCGGACGGGGCGGGCGGCAGATCAAACAAGTGAAAATAGTCGGAGAGCCTGCATGATATTCGAACTGCGCCAGTACCGGCTGAGACCGGGTCAGCGTGAGCGCTGGGTCAAGTGGATGGAGGAAAAAATCATACCCTACCAGGTGGCGCTGGGCGTGGTGGTGCTCGGCAGTTTCATCGCCGAGGAGGATCCGGACCTGTATGTGTGGATCCGCAGGTTCGAAAGCGAACAGGAGCGAGCGCGCCTGTATGCCGAGATGTATGAAAGTCCGACCTGGCTGAATGAAATCAAGCCGGTCAACGACGGCATGATCATCCGCGAGAAAATCCAGGTGACGCGCCTGCTGGCCACGCCGAAATCGGTGATCCAGTAGCAAGCTGCCGGTCGCCTGAACATTGACTTTGTACCGGCGCTATGGAATTCTCTTAGAACCCGCTGCAAAATGAATTTTGCAGCGGGCCGATTTAGGGGGAGTATGAGGGGAGGTATCCCCTCATTTTGAAACAAGTTCTTGACCGGTCCGCAATATCCTGCAGCTGGCATTTTCGCCGGCGGACGCCTGTTCTTGAGTTACATCAAAGGGGAGAAGACATATGAAGCTCAAATGCCTGGTCGCGGCTTTCGCCCTGACCGTTGCCGCCAGCGGCGGCGCCATCGCGCAAACCAAACTGAAGTTCGCGCATGTCTACGAGGTCTCCGAGCCGTACCATACGGCCGCGGTGTGGGCGGCGGGGGAGATCGCCAAACGCACCAACAACCGCTACACGATGGAGGTCTTCCCGGCGTCGCAGCTGGGCAAGGAGACCGACATCAATCAGGGACTTACCCTGGGCACGGTCGACATCATCCTGACCGGCCAACTGTTCGCCGGCCGCAACTACGGGCCGATTTCCATCGGCGGCGCGCCCTTCATTTTCCGCGATTTCGATCATTGGAAGAAGTACTCCACCTCCAAGCTCTTCGACGAGCTGTCCGACGGCTATCAGAAGGCGAGCGGCGGCAGCAAGGTGGTGGCGATCACCTATTACGGCGAGCGCCACACTACCGCCAACAAGGCGATCAACAAGCCCGAGGACATGAAGGGCCTGAAGATCCGCGTGCCCGACGCGCCGCTGTACACCATGTTCCCGCGCGCAGTCGGCGCCAACCCGACCCCGATCGCTTTCGCCGAGGTGTATCTGGCGCTGCAGAACAAGACCGTGGACGCGCAGGAAAACCCGCTGCCCACCATCGAAGCGAAGAAGTTCTATGAAGTGCAGTCGCACATCATGCTGACCGGACACATCACCGAAGCGCTGCTGACCATCGTCGGCGGGCCGCTGTGGACCAAGCTGTCGGACGCCGACAAGAAGACCTTTACCACGGTGCTCCGCGAGGCCGCGGCGCGCGCCACCGGCGAGATCGTCGAGTCGGAGAAGAGGCTGGTGACCGATTTCGCCAAGCGCGGCAAGACCGTGGTCAAGGTCGACCGCAAGCCGTTCATCGCTGCGGTGCAGAAGTACTACAAGGAAGGCAAACAGCCTGACGGCAGCGCGCTGCCCTGGCCCAAGGACGTGTACGACAAGTTGCAGGCGATCAAGTAAGTCGCGCTTGCTATGCGGCGTTCCGGGACGCATCCGGGGCGCAGAGGGAAGAATGCCGCGGCAGGCCGCGGCATTTTTTTCGCCCATGGACTTGCGCCCGGCCGCCTGCGCCGGGCGGCGCCGGCGATCACGCGGCCGGGCGTGGCGGCTTTTCCGGCTACAATTGAGGCATGACATCAGACTCGGACCAGGCGCTGGAACTGCGCGATCGCGCCAGTGAGTCCTGGTTGCGCCAGCGCTTTGCCGGCGGCCAGGCGGTGACGCCGATTGCAACGGGTGACGGCCATCTCTGGCGGCCGGCCGAGGAATTGCGTCCGGCGGCGGTGCTGGTGCCGCTGGTCAGGCGCGAGGTGGGACTGACCATACTGCTTACCCAGCGCACCGATCATCTGTACGACCACGCCGGGCAGATCAGTTTTCCCGGCGGCCGTACGGAGGCGCACGACGAGTCCCCCGCGGCCACGGCTTTGCGCGAAACCTTCGAGGAAATTGGCCTGCCCAGCGACCTGGTCGAAGTGCTGGGCACGCTGCCCGAGTACACCACGGTCACCGGCTACCGCGTTACACCGGTGGTCGGGCTGGTGGACCCGCCGCCCGCGCTCAGTCTGGATGCGTTCGAGGTGGCGGAGGCGTTCGAAGTGCCGCTGGCATTTTTTCTCGATCCGGACAACCATCAGCGCAACACGCTGCAATACCAGGGGCGCACCCGCCACTACTACGCCATGCCCTATGAACAGCGTTATATCTGGGGCGCGACCGCCGGGATGCTGATGAACCTCTATGCATTCCTGACGGAACGCTGAACCGGCGACCCGCCATCCGTGTACGGTCTGCGTCTGCGCCGGCGGAGTGCGTATAATTACCAGCTTGCTGTAATGCCCCCAAGAGTCCCGCTGCCCCGATGAGCCTCGTCTCGCTGATTATCGCCTTGCTGCTCGAGCAATGGCGGCCGCTCGCCGACCGCAAATACCTGGTATCCCGGGCCGCGCGCTTTGCCGATTACCTGCAGCAGCACTTCAATGCGGGCGAGCGCGGGCACGGCATGATCGCCTGGGCGCTGGGGGTGGTGCCGGCCATGCTGCTGGCGATCGTGGCTTATTACCTGCTGTATCACCTGTCGCCGTTTCTGGCGCTTGCCTTGAACGTGCTGATCCTTTACGTGACCATGGGGTTTCGCCAGGTCGGCCACTACTTTACCGACATACACTGGGCGCTCAAGAGCGGTGATCTGGACCAGGCGCGCAGCATTCTGGGCCAGTGGCGCGGTGCGAGCTGCGAGCGCCTGAGCGCCGAGGAGGTGGCCCGCCTGACCATAGAAGAGGCGCTGCTGGCGTCGTACCGGCATGTGTTCGCGGTGGTGTTCTGGTTCGTGTTGCTGCCCGGGCCCATAGGCGCGATCCTGTACCGGATGTCGGCGTTCCTGCATCAGCGCTGGGCCGAGCGCAGCGACAACGAATTGGCCGCGTTCGGCAGCTTCACCGGCCAGGTGTTCCGCCTGCTGGACTGGGCGCCGGCGCGTCTCACCGGGATCGCTTTTGCCGTGGTCGGAGATTTCGAGGACGCGGCCTACTGCTGGCGCACGCAGGCGGCGAAATGGCCCGATCCCTCGCTCGGCGTCGTATTGGCGAGCGGCGCGGGTGCCATGGGCGTGCGGCTGGGCATGCCCTTCCTTTCGGAATTGAGTCCGGTCGACCGCCCGGAACTGGGCCTGGGAGAAGAGGCCGACGTCGGTTTTCTCGACAGCACCATCGGGCTCGTATGGCGCGCGCTGGTCGTAATCCTGGTTATATTGCTGCTGCTTGCCATTGCGCGGGCGCTCGCCTAGCAGCGCGGGCGGGGGCGCGAAGCAGCCCGCGCGGTCCCTCGGTGCGCGCGCTGGTCGTAATCCTGGTTATATTGCTGCTGCTTGCCATTGCGCGGGCGCTCGCCTAGCAGCGCGGGCGGGGGCGCGAAGCAGCCCGCGCGGCGCGCTGTCGATTATTCCGATCCTTTGCTCATGCGCGGCGCAGATCGTGGTGCTTGAGGGGCAGTGAGCGGATGCGCCTGCCGGTGGCGGCGAAAATGGCGTTGCACACGGCAGCAGTCAATGGAAGTATGCCCGGCTCGCCGTGCCCGCCCCAGAAGCCGCCGCTGGGCACCAGTACGGTTTCCACCTTGGGCATCTCGGAAATCTGCGGCAGGCGGAAGTCGTGGAAATTCGATTCCACGATGCGTCCGTCCTTCAGGTTGTTCTCCTGGTAGAGCATGCTGCCCAGGCCGTAGACCACGTTGCTCTCGGCCTGTGCGCGACAGGTATCCGGATTGACTACGTAGCCCGAATCGATGGCGAGGACGATGCGGCGTACCTGGAGTTCGCCTTTCGCGCTCACCGACACCTCGGCCACCATCGCGGTATAGCTGCCGAAACCGTTGACCACCGCGAGGCCGCGGTGTACGCCCTGCGGCAGCGGCGTTCCCCAGCGCGCCGCCTTCGCCACTGCTTCGAGCACGAGCCGGTTCTTGTCGCCCGGATCGAGCATGCCCAGGCGGAATTGCACCGGGTCCTTTCCGGCGGCGACGGCGAGTTCGTCGATGAAACACTCGCGGTAGAACGCATTTTGCTGGCCGGGTGCGCGCCAGAAGCCGACCGGGACGTGTCCGTTGCGCATGGCATAGTCGACCTGCTGATGCGGGACCGCATAGGGCATGTCGGCGAGCGTGCGCACCGCGGTGAAGTCGATGTTCGCCGCGCCTCTTGCGTAGCCCAGATACGCGAGTATCGAGGGGCAGGCGATGCGCGTGTGCATGGCGATGAGCTTGCCTTGCGCGTCGAGCCCCGCTTTCATGCGCACCATGCTTGCAGGCCGGTAGTAGCCGTGTTGCATGTCTTCTTCGCGCGACCACATCAGCTTTACCGGCGTCCCGCGCAGCGCTTTGGCGATGGTGACGCCCTGGGTGACGAAATCCTGGGGCCCGCCGCGGCGGCCGAAGCCGCCGCCCAGCATCATCTTGTGCACTTCGACCTGCTCCGGCGGCAATCCTGCAGTCCGGGCCGCGGCGGTCAGGGACGCCTCGCCGTCCTGCGTCGAGGTCCAGACTTCGAGAAAGCCATCCGGCCTGAACCAGGCTGTGCAGGTCTGCGGCTCCATGGTCGCATGGTTGAGGTAGGGTGACAGGTATTCCGCCTCGACCAGCCTGGCGGCGGAGCCCAGCGCCGCTTTCACGTCCCCCGCTTTGTGCGCCTGCGGCAGATTCGGGTCGGCGAGGCCCTCGCGCAGCATCGCGGCTAGGGTTTCGTTGGAAGCGTGGCCGTTCGTGCCCGGGTCCCATTCGATCTTCAGTTTTTTCAGCGCCTCGTTCGCGCGCCACCAGCTATCGGCGACGACGGCGACGAAGGTCTCCTCGCGCACCACCTTCTTCACGCCGCGCATCCCCTCCGCGGCCGCGGCGTCGATGCTCTTCACCTTGCCGCCGAACACCGGGCATTGCGCGATGGACGCGTGCAGCATCCCGGGCAGCGCAACGTCGACGCCGAAGACGGGCTTGCCGCGCACCTTGTCCGGAAGGTCCAAGCGCTGCATCGGCTTGCCGGCGATGTTCCAGTCCCTGGCGTCGCGCAGCTTCACCTCCGCCGGCGGCTGCAGCCGGGCTGCGTCGGCGGCGACTTCCCCGTAGCGCAGCGATCGGCGCGTCGATGCATGCGAAATGACACCTTTGTTGACGCTGCATTCGCGCACCGGCACTTTCCATCGGGCGGCCGCGGCCTCAAGCAGCAGCGCGCGCGCGAGCGCGCCGGCCTTGCGCACGTAATCCTGCGACGAACGCACGCCGTTGCTGCCGCCGGTGGACATGGAGCCCCAAATGCGTTTTCTGCGGATGTGCTCGTTGGGCGAGGCAAACTCGGCGCTTACTTTCGACCAGTCGCAGCCCAGTTCCTCGGCGACCAGCTGCGCCAGCGCGGTAAACGTGCCCTGTCCCATTTCGGAGCGGGCGATGCGGATGACGACGCGGTCATCGGGGTGGATCACCACCCAGGCGTTCACTTCGGTGGCGGCGCCGTTGGCGGCCGGGGTGGCGAGCGGAAAGCTGAATTCGAGGGCGAGGCCGCCGCCGGCCGCGGCGGAGGCTTTGAGAAACTGCCTGCGGCTCAGGTTCACTGTCATGGCGGCGCTCCTCAGGCCTTCCCGGGCGCGGCCGGCGTGGCCGAAACGCCGGCCGCGGAATGAATGGCATTCCTTACCCGCGCATAGGTGCCGCAGCGGCACAGGTTAGTCATGGTCTGGTCTATGTCCGCATCCGTCGGGCTCGGATGCTTCGCCAGCAACGCGGCGGCCGACATGATCATGCCCGTCTGGCAGTAGCCGCACTGGGGCACCTGATGCGCTATCCACGCCTCCTGTATGCGGTGCAGGCCCCGCGGCGCCAGGCCTTCGATGGTGACGATCTTCTTGCCGACCACGCTGGCTGCCGGCAGCGAACACGAGCGCAGCGCTTCGCCGTCGACATGCACGGTGCAGGCGCCGCAGACCGATATCCCGCAGCCGTACTTGGTCCCGGGAAGATTCAGGTGGTCGCGCAGGACCCAGAGCAAGGGCATTTCCGGTTCGACATCGACGCTGTGAGTGCGACCGTTTACGTTGAGCTCCAGCATAGAGGTTCTCCGTTTGTCGTTTCGGGGACGGGTCGGCTGAATATTAGTCGCGCCGCGCGAAAATGGAAAGTTGGTTCGCGCTCGGTTCTGCAACCGCTTATTGGTTCTGCGGCCGCGGCGCGCCGCAGTGCCAGCAGGCGCTGAACTGGCCTTCCAGCGTCTCGCCGCAGTTGAGGCACAACCAGGCCGGTCCGGTGGCCGGGCCGCGGTCGAAATCCGTCACGATCTGCCGCGCCCGCGCGAGGTCGCGCTCGTCCAGCAGCCACAGTTCGGGCGCGCATTCGGTGAACGGGATTTCCCCGGCGAGCCGGCTCAACAGTTCGTTCCTGATCTGGCAGCGTATGCCCTCTGCCTCGAGCAGATTCTTCAGGTGGTGAATTTCGAGCAGCTTGAGCGAGCTGTAGAGCAGCTGCATGGCTATTTGTGGGGATGTTCGGCGCGGCTGATGCGGCGGAACATGTCCAGCCGGCGCGGATGGATCGCTCCCAGTTCCGCGGCCCGCTCCAGCGCGCAACCCGGCTCGATCAGGTGGCGGCAGTTCTGAAAGCGGCACTGCCCCAGATGACTGCGGAACTCGACAAAACCGGATTCAATGTCGGCGAGCGACAGGTGATGCAGGCCGAACTCCTGCAGCCCGGGGCAGTCGATGAGGGTGCTGCCGGCGTCCAGCCGGTGCAGCCGGGCCTGGGTCGTGGTATGCCGGCCGGAGGCGAGAAAGGCGGAAATCTCCCTGGTGGCGACTTGTGCGTCGGGCAGGAGCGCGTTGATGATAGTGGACTTGCCCATGCCGGATTGCCCCACCAGCACGGTCGCCTCGCCCGCGAGCAGCGGCCGCAGCGCGTCCGCTCCCTCCAGCGCCGACAGTTCGATCACGCGATATCCGGCCTGGCTGTAGGGGGCCAGCCGCGCCAGCGCCGCAGCGGCGGCTTCCCTGAGGTCGCATTTGTTGAGCAGGATCAGGACCTGCATGTTCTGGTCTTCGGCCGCCACCAGGCAGCGGTTGATCAATTCTTCGCTGAAGCTGCGCTCGGCGGCGACCACGATCGCGA
>JAJZUN010000090.1 GCA_021848555.1 Pseudomonadota bacterium
AACTTGGGCAAGGGATGGGCGTCATGCCCCGTCACCGAAAACGCATGCATCCGTATCCTTTCCCAGCCAGGCTATCCCAATTCGGTGCCGGCCGAGCAGGTGGCCGAGCGGCTGGCAGAGGCGGCACAGCACGCATCCCATGCGTTCTGGGCTGATTCCATCAGCTTGCTGCATCCAGGTCGCCTTCTCTGGGACCAAGTGCTGAGTGCCCGGCATGTCACCGACGCCTACCTGTTGGCGCTCGCGCTCGAGCAGGGCGGCCGCTTTGTCACCCTGGATCGAGGCATTCCGCTAGGCGCCGTCAGAGGGGCATTGCCCAAGCATCTCGTGGTCCTGTCGTAGTCGGGGAGTTGAGGTCTGCAAGGCGCTTGCCTATTGCGTCCGATCCAACTAGACTAAGCTTAGTCCATTACCTAAGCGCGGGAAACATATGGAAACATTCAATATACACGAGGCAAAAACGCATTTTTCCAAGCTGGTCGATAGCGTGATGCAAGGCAATGAGATCGTGATCGCAAAAGCCGGCAAGGCCGCGGTCAAGCTGGTGCCCATATCGACCGCCAAGCCGAAACTGCAGCTCGGGGTGCTGAAGGGCAAGATCAGGATCGCGGATGATTTTGACGCGCCGCTGACGGACGACGTGCTTGCCGGCTTCGAGGGGCGCTGATGCGCTTGCTGCTCGACACCCAGATCTTTCTCTGGTGCGTAAATGACGACAGGCGCCTGACGCAAGCGGCGCGTGCATTGCTATCCGGCGCCACTGAAATTTACGTCAGCAGCGCCTCGATCTGGGAAGCGGCCATCAAGGCGAAACTCGGCAAACTCGACGTTGACGTCGATGCGCTCGTTTCCTCGATTGCCGATAGCGGCTTTATGGACTTGCCTGTCACCGCGAAGCACGCCGCCGCCGTGGGCAAGTTGCCCGATGTGCATGCCGATCCATTCGACCGGCTGTTGATAGCTCAGGCCCTGAGCGAGCCACTGCGGTTTCTGACCGCTGACAAGCTGCTTTGCCGGTACTCCGATCTGGTGGAATTGGTTTAGCACTGATCGCAGCGGGCGCACCCTTCGAACAACTTTTTTTTCAGGACATTCCATGATGCGGAGCACGATTTGAATTCACTGATCGACCGCAATTGCTCGACGTTTATGCACGCGCTGCTGGCGTGCTTGGCAGCCGCGGTGTTGTTTCCGCTGGGCGCGGGCGCGCAGACCGCGTGCCGCGTGCTCGATCCCGAACTCGCCGGGACTTACCAAGGCGGATGCAAGGACGGGCTGGCCGAGGGCGATGGCGAGGCCAAAGGTACTGCCGAGTACCGGGGTGGCTTTCACGCCGGACGCAAGCAGGGCAGGGGCGTCAAGACCTGGCCCTCGGGCGACCGCTACGAGGGCGAGTTCGTTGCGGACCGCAAGGAAGGCACTGGCACCTTCACCTGGAGTGCGCGCGGGCCGTCGGCGGGGGAGAGCTATAGCGGCGCCTGGCGGAACGACCTGCGCCACGGCTACGGCGTCTATGAATGGCCTTCGGGCGACCGCTATGCGGGAGAGTGGGCGGACGACGCGATCGCCGGCATGCCGACGCCGATGATGATCGCGCGCGCGCGGGCGAAAACCGAGACGCTAATCGCGGTGGCGAAGCCCGGTGTCAAAGTCTGCCGCGCGCTTACCGTCGGCATCGCCGTGCGCGACTGGATCCGCGGCGAGGTGATCGCGGTGGACGCGGCGCGCATCGAAGTGCGCATCGACGATCCTGGCCGGCAGCCGCATGTGATCGACTCGCGGCCGCTGGTCAAGGGCATGAGCTTCTGGTCTGAGGCGGAGGCGTGGAGGCCGTGTCTGTGAGGACATTGAACCTGTAGGAGCGAGCTTGCTCGCGATTGCCGTCGCGAGCAAGCTCGCTCCTACAGTTCTTTATCGATTACGACTACCGGCAAATTAATCGGGGGGCACGCGGCCCCCGATCCATCTACTTCGTTGTGACCGTCGTGGTCGTCTGGTTGTTTTCGCTCGAAGTCGCGGCCGCTGCGGCTACGCCGACCACCGCGACACCGGCTGCGACCATGCCTGCGGTGATTCCGCCGGCCGCTGCGCCCGTCGCCGCGCCTGCGCCGGCGCCGCCTGCGCCACCTGCACCTGCTGCGCCCGCGGCGCCGATGGCGACCGAGCTCATGCTGCTAAACGATGCCGCCACCGAGGCCGGCAGCGCCGCGGCGGATATCCCTACGGCGAGCGCCGTGGACGACGCCACGGTCGCGGTTGCGCCAGCCGCAAAAGCCGCGGAGCCTGCAGCATTGGTCACCCCGATGGTGCCTTGCAGCACGGAAAGATAGGCCGGATTGACCAGCGCGAGCATGAAATCGGTGCCGCGTATGCCTATGGTCGCCTGCGGCGCGAGCAGCGCGAACGATTGCCGGTTTCTGGTCCCGATCAAGCCGCTCACCGAGCGCATCGCGCCTTTGAACAGTTGCAGCGCGATGTTGTCGCTTTGCGGCCTGTCTTTGTCGAAGCTGTATTGATTGACGCGGAATTCGGAGTTTTCGTTCAGCACTACCGCATGGCCGTCGTCGAAGCGGATGATGGCTTGGGCGCCGGACCCGGTGAGGACGGTGGTCCCCGGAACGAAGCGCTGGTTCTTGGCGACGCTCGCCGGCGTGGCCGTGCCCTGGGCGGCTTTTACGTCTCCCCGGACATTTTCGAATATGCCGTTGGCGAACCCCAACGATGCCGCAGCCAGGGTCCACAATCCGAAACACAATGCAGCCAACCATGAGCGACGCATAGCAACCTCCCGTAGAAGTACACAGCGAAATGGTGCGATCGGACTATTGCGCGTTGCCGGTCGACCGCGAGTTTTTATCCTCGGCGAACTCGGTTGCCGGCATATTGAGAAAAATCATATTCAGCGAACATACTGCGCGCTGTCGGGGGCGATTGCAAGCGGGCAAACGGTGCGAAGGCCAGGCGCCTCCTGCCTCTGCCGCTGGAAAGCCATTCCCGTTTGGGCGATACTCGGCTGCCCCTGAGCCTAGCCTGCGTCGAATTCAGCCATGAGACCGTTTGAAGATCAGCGGTCATTCCGAGGGCGAAGCCCGAGGAATCTGCTTTTTTTGAATGTGAAAACAGCAGATTCCTCGCTATGCTCGGGATGACTTTTTTTTGGCGTTGCCATTTTCAATACGTTCTGAGGTTCAGCCAGTTGCCCACTGACTCCAACCGTTTGTTCGTCTCGCGCCGCCTGCTGCGGATCGCGCTCGCGCTGCTCTGCCTGTTCGCAGTTCACGCGAAAGCGGATGCCGATCCGGCGATAGACGTGGACGTGCGCATGCAGGGTGAGGCGGTGTTGGTCGATGTGCGCTTTCATGTTCGCGTCACGCCGCAGGAGGCCTGGGCGGTGATGACCGACTACGATCATGCGACCGAGTTCATTTCGAAGCTGGAGAAAAGCGTGATCCTGTCGCGCACCGAACACACGCTTCTGGTGTCGCAGAAAGGCAGCATGGGCTTCGGGCCGTTTTCCGTTCCGGTCGAGACGGTGACCGAGGTGCGCCTGACGCCGTACGAGAACATGCACGGGCGCATGCTCAGCGGCAACCTGAAAAAAAACGAATCCACCACCCGGTTGATCGCCGACGCGGGCGGCACCCGCATTGTGTATCACCTGGAATCGATCCCCGAAGTCTGGGTCCCGCCGCTGATCGGCCGCGCCCTGGTCGAGTTCGAAACCCGCGCGCGCTTTCGCCAGCTTGTCGATGAAATTCTGAGAAGGAAGGCTTTGGCGGAGGCGAAGGGCGTGGTACGTTGATCGTGGTTCGCGGTTTGGCGATCAAGGGCAGTTGGGCTTGGATCGCGGTTCGTTAATTGTGGTTCGTTGAGATAGTGGTTCGTGTGTTTCTCCCTCGCCCCGCTTGCGGGGAGGGCCGGGGTGAGGGGTGCGCGGAATGGAAAAATTAGCGCAAAAACTGCGAAAGTCATCAACCGATGCGGAATTACGTCTTTGGCTGCGACTAAAAAATCGCAACCTCGCCGGCTTCAAGTTTCGGCGACAACATCCGATTCCACCTTACATCGCGGACTTCGTCTGCCTTGAACAAAAGCTGATAGTAGAACTGGACGGTGGGCAACACGCCGAGCAGGCGCCCCGCGACGCAGAAAGAACCGCTTATCTTGAATCGAAAGGTTTCCGGGTGATTCGATTCTGGAATGATGATGCGCTTAAACAGACTGATGCTGTGCTGGAGGAAATTTTGCGTCAGTTGAATGCCCCTCACCCCAGCCCTCCCCGCAAGCGGGGCGAGGGGGAACATCAGATGAGCGGCGCTCGTCGGCGGGAGGGCGCCGACCCGCTGCGGGTTTGTGAGGACGAGTGCGATTGACGACAATGCGTATGTTGGCTAATATGCCAACATAGGCGAGGCGGTTCTGCTTTTTAGACACCGGCAGGATTTCGACGACGGCGCGATCCTGGAAGCGATTGTCTGGAAACTGGCCAGACCGATAGCGGGCTGCACACATCCCTACAAGTATCGCCTCTTCTACGGCTACGAGGCGGAACGAGTGATCTGCTATGACAACGAGCGCCCCAAAGGCGATCACCGGCATTACAGACAACGGGAATCGGCATATACCTTCGTTAGCCCGGAGCGCCTGATGAACGATTTTTTGGCAGATGTGGCTTTGGAAAGGAGCAAGTCATGAGAACCGCATCCATCGTTATCCGCAAGCCGCAGGCATCGCTTGCCAGCCTGCGGGCGGGTTTTCGGGCTGCCTGGAAAACAGGGGCGTACCAAGGCGAGCATTTTGAATTCGAATCGCCTGCGGCGCTGTTTCGGACCATCACGCCGAAGCGCTGGGAGTTGATCGAGGTGCTGCAGACGAGCGGCCCGCTCGGAGTTCGCGCCCTGGCGCGAGCACTTGGCCGCGACGTGAAACGGGTCCATGAGGATGCGCACAAACTCGTCGAAATCGGACTGGTGGAGAAGGACGCGGCGGGCAAACTGTCTGTGCCTTTCGCGGAAATTCGCGCCGATTTTGTGCTGCGATCGGCTGCCTAATCCACGAGTTTTGCAGATGCCCGACCCCTATCTCGACAGTCGCCTGCGCAGTTTCGGCCACGCGTTTCGCGGCCTGAAGGTGTTGCTGCAGACCCAGCCCAACGCCAGGATCCATGCCGCGGCGACAGTTCTGGTCGTGGCGGCGGGTGTGCTGTTGCGGCTTTCGCCGGCGGAATGGGCGCTGATCGTGCTCGCGATCGCGGGCGTATGGACGGCCGAAGCGCTGAACACCGCAATCGAGTTTCTGGTCGACCTGGTCTCGCCCGACCCCCACCCCTTGGCCGGCAAGGCCAAGGACGTCGCCGCGGGCGCGGTCCTGATCGCGGCCGTCGGATCGGCGGTCATAGGCGGGTTCGTGTTCGGCCCGCATCTCCTGCGCCTGCTGGAACGATAAGTCCTTACGCGACAACGGCTTAATTCAGAATCCGGCGCTCTTCGCCGGAATTCGGGCTGCAATGTAAGCCTCCATGGTTTTCGCCTTGACAGCCGGATTGGTGCAGCGCAAAATGACCCGCTTTAGCTAGTCTTTTTCTGCCCTTACCGGGCTCAGAGCGGCTGGTTTTGGTGCACTGCTTTCGGAGACCCGCACCCCCGTGCAAGAACCTGCTTCCGAAGACCGATCGGGCGCCTACGCGCAGGCGGGTGGGGCGCTGCTGCAGAATTTCCTCAACTTGTTCCCCGCAGGCTCCGAGGCCGGCCAGGTATGGCAGTCCCTGCTCAGCGGACATGCCGCCGATCCCTCCCGCCTGGCTGCCCTGCAAACCGGCTATTTCCAGCAGCAGATGGCTTTGTGGGGGGGCATGCTGGCGCGCGAGTCCGGGCAGGCTGCAAGCGCTCCTGCCGCGGCCGATAAGCCCGAAGCCAGCCGCGACAAGCGCTTCGCGGGGCGCGAATGGCGCGACAGCCGTTACCACGACTATCTGCGCCAGGTTTATCTGCTCAATTCGCGCTTCCTTAACGATTTGGTGGAAACGGCGCAACTGGACGAATCGGCGAAGCAGCGCCTGCGCTTCTACACGCGCCAGTTGATCGACGCCATGAGCCCGGCCAACTACGCCGCGACCAACCCCGAGGCGCTGCAGCTCGCCCTGGACACCAAGGGCGAGAGCCTGCACGCCGGCATCCGGCAGCTGATCGAGGACGTGGAGCAGGGCCGGGTGTCCATGAGCGACGAGTCCGCGTTCGAAGTCGGCGGGAATCTCGCCGTCACGCCCGGCGCGGTGGTGTTCGAGAACGAGCTGATCCAGTTGATTCAATACAAGCCGACAACCGCGAACGTGCGCAAGCGGCCGCTGCTGATGGTGCCGCCCTGCATCAACAAGTTCTACATCCTCGACCTGCAGCCGGAAAACTCTTTCGTGCGCTATGCGGTGGAGCAGGGCAACACGGTGTTCATGCTGTCCTGGCGCAATATCACCGAGGACAGTCTGGGCGGGCTCACCTGGGACGATTACCTCGCCGAGGGCGTGTTGAAGGCGATCGAAGCGGTGCGCGCGATCAGCCGTTCGGACGAAATCAATGCGCTCGGCTTTTGCGTGGGCGGCACCTTGCTCGCGTCGGCGCTGGCGGTGCTGCGTGCGCGCGGCGAAGAGTGCGTGGCAAGCGTCACCCTGCTCGCCACCATGCTCGACTTCACCTATCCCGGCGACCTCGGCGTGTTCATCGACGAGGCCAGTATGGCCGCGCGCGAAGCGGCGATAGGCGCAGGCGGCATCCTGCCGGGCAAGGAACTCGCTTTCGTGTTCTCGGCGCTGCGCGCCAACGACCTGGTCTGGTCCTACGTGGTGAACAACTATCTGAAGGGCAAGACGCCGGATGCGTTCGACATTCTCTACTGGAATGCCGACAGCACCAACCTGCCCGGGCCGATGTACTGCTGGTATGTGCGCAATATGTATCTGGAGAACAAGCTGCGCGAGCCGGGCCGGCTCACCATGTGCGGCGTGCCGGCCGACCTGGGCGCGATCGGCCTGCCGACCTATATCCTCGCGACGCGCGAGGACCACATCGTGCCGTGGAAATCAGCCTATCTCTCGACCGGACATCTGAAAGGCGATACGCGCTTCGTGCTCGGCGCGAGCGGGCATGTCGCCGGCGTGATCAATCCGCCGGCCAAGACGCGCCGCAGCTACTGGACGAGCGCGCAACTGGCGCCGGATGCGGAAACCTGGCTCGCCGGCGCCACGGAAACGCGCGGCAGTTGGTGGCCGGACTGGAATGCCTGGCTGGAAAAATTTTCCGGCGGCGAGCGCGCGGCGCCGAAGAAATTGGGCAACGCGAAGTACAAGACTATCGAGCCCGCACCGGGACGGTATGTGAAGGTGAGGGTGTGTTGATCGTGGTTCGTGGCTCGTGGCTCGTCGTTCGAACAACGAACAACGAACCACGAACCACGAACCACGAACCACGTTTAAACGGAGGTTCAAATGAATGACGTAGTAATCGTAGCCGCGGGCCGTACCGCGGTGGGCAAATTCGGCGGCACGCTGGCGAAAATTTCCGCGGCCGATCTGGGCGCGCATGTGATCCGGGGGCTGCTCGCCAAGACTGGCCTGAAGCCGGAGCAGATCTCCGAGGTGATTCTGGGCCAGGTGCTGACCGCGGGCGTGGGCCAGAACGCGGCGCGCCAGGCGGCGATCCGGGCGGGGCTGCCGGACATGGTGCCCGCGATGACCATCAACAAGGTGTGCGGCTCCGGTCTAAAGGCGACGCATCTCGCGGCGCAGGCGATCAAGGCGGGCGACGCCGAGATCGTGATTGCCGGCGGCCAGGAGAACATGAGCATTTCGGCGCACGTGCTCGCCGGCTCGCGCGACGGCTTTCGCATGGGTGACGCCAAGCTCGTCGACAGCATGATCGTCGACGGTCTGTGGGATGTGTACAACAACTACCACATGGGCGTCACCGCCGAGAACGTCGCCGCCAAGTATGGGGTGACGCGCGCCGACCAGGACGCGTTCGCGCTCGCTTCGCAGTTGAAGACCGAGGCGGCGCAAAAGGCGGGCAAGTTCAAGGACGAAATCCTGCCGCTGGAAATTCCGCAGAAGAAGGGTGCGGCGCTGGTGTTCGACACCGACGAATATCCCAAGCACGGCAGCACGCTCGAGGCGCTCGCCGGGCTGCGCGCGGCGTTCGACAAGAACGGCACGGTCACCGCCGGCAACGCCTCGGGCATCAACGACGGCGCCGCGGCGGTGATCATGATGTCGGCGAAAAAGGCGCAGGAACTGGGGTTGAGGCCGCTCGCGACCATCCGCGCCTATGCGTCGGCCGGCGTCGATCCGAAGATCATGGGCATGGGTCCGGTGCCGGCGAGCCAGCTTTGTCTGAAGAAGGCCGGCTGGGGCGTGGGCGACCTCGACCTGATGGAAATCAACGAGGCTTTCGCCGCGCAGGCGATCGCGGTCAATCGCGAGATGAAGTGGGACACGAACAAGGTCAACGTCAACGGCGGCGCCATCGCCATCGGCCATCCGATCGGCGCCTCCGGCTGCCGCATCCTGGTGACGCTGCTGCACGAAATGATCCGGCGCGACGCGAAGAAGGGTTTTGCCAGCCTGTGCATCGGCGGCGGCATGGGCGTGGCGCTGGCAATAGAACGTTGATCGTGGTTCGTTGTTCGTTGCTCGTAATCCCGAGCCGCGAACCACGAACCACGAACCACGAACAACGAACAACGAACAACGAACAACGAACAACGAACAACGAACAACGAACAACGAACAACGAACAACGAACAACGAACAACGAACAACGAACAACGAACAACGAA
>JAJZUN010000091.1 GCA_021848555.1 Pseudomonadota bacterium
CTGCAGAATTTGCTCCGGACTGACTTTGAGTATCCTCAGCCCCGCCGCATTGCAGGTGGCGATCTTGCCGCCGTCGTCCAGGGTGACGACCGCGTTGGACATCGATTCCAGCATCGCCTCGTTGTAGTTCTTCATGTTGTGCACGTCGGCGAACAGCTTGGCGTTCTCCAGGGCGATCGAAATCTGCGCAGTGAAGGCTCGCAGGCGCGACTCGTCCTCGTTGGTGAACGGCCCGCCGTGCTTGTTCAGCACCTGCGTCACGCCTATGGTCTTGCCGTGCTTGTTGACAATGGGAACGCACAGGATGGAGCGGGTGAAAAAGCCGGTCTTCTTGTCGAACGCCGGATTGAAGCGCAGATCCGCATACGCATAGGGTATGTTGATCGCCTTGCTGGTGGTGAACACCGCGCCTGCGATCCCCAGGTGATTGGGCAGGCGGATCTGCACCGACGCCAGTCCCTGCCCGACCTCCGACCACAGCTCGTTCGACTTCTCGTCGTTCAGAAACAGCGTCGAGCGCTCGGCATTGAGCATGCGCGTCGCCTCGCCCATGACCTTCTGCAACAGCGAGCCGAGCTTGATGTCGGCGGTCATTTCCGACACCACGTCGACGAACTCCATCTCCTGCTTGCGCACCGCCTTCATGCGCTCGATAAACACCGCGCCTTGCAGCGCCAGCGTGCCCTGGGTGGTCATCGCCTCGAGCACGGCGAGATCGCGTTTGGTGAAATCCCCTTTTCTCTTGTTCAGCGTCTGCGCCACACCGATGATTTCGCCCTTCACGGTGCGGATCGGGGTGCACAGGATGTTGCGCGTGACGAAACCCGTCTGCTCGTCGACCGAGCGGTTGAAGCGCGGGTCCGAGTAGGCGTCCTGGATCAGGACCGATTCCCCGGAAGTGAATACGTATCCGGCGATGCCGCTGGTGTTCAGGAGGCGAATCTCGTGCTTGATGTTGCCCTGGGCCACGCGCGAATACAGCTCGTTGGACTCGGCATCGTTGAGGAACAGGGTCCCGCGCTCGGCATCCAGCTCCGTCGTGGTCATCTCGACCAGGGTGCGCAGCACGTCGTCCAGCGTATCGTGCGCCGCCATCCTGCGCGACACTTCCAGCAGAAGCTCGACCAGCTTCAGGCGCCCGCGGACAGCGGGGCTGGCGCCTTTTTTGGCCGGCTTGCGCCGTCCGTGCAGGCGCGTGATTTCCGCAGTGGGTTTGGGCTGTTCCATGATTCCTACCCAATCTTCTTGCCGGGCGCAGCCTGCACCTGCTCGCGCAGCGCGCGCAGCGTGGCCTGCAACTGCGTAAGCTCGGCGTGATCCTGCGCGCGCGCCGCCGCAATTTCGCCCTGTTTCGAGAAATTAGCCTGTTCCAGCGCCTCGCGCAAGGACGCCGCGGTGGCGCGCAACTGCGCGATTTCGTCCTGCGCGGCGATGATCGCCTGGCGCACCGCCGTCTCCTCGCCCAGGCGCGCCGCCTCGAGCGCGTCGCGCAGCGCCGCGACGTTCGCCTTGAGTTGTTTGATCTCGTCCAGGTTGGCCGATTGCGCCAGCCTGGCCGCCTCGTCGCGCCGGATTGGCCATTGCTGCAGTTCGTCGCGCAGGGCACCGATGGTGGCCTTGAGCTGCCCGATCTCGGCGTTTGCGCCGGATACCGCCTGGCGCACCGCCTCGTCGGTATCGCGGCGCGCGCGCTCCAGTTCCTCGCGCAACGCGAACACCGTCATTTTCAGGTCGCGGATTTCGGCGAGGCCGGGGGCGGCGGTTTCGGTGTCGGCAGCCATGCGATCATTGTAATCCCGCGGCTGGCGCCGGGGAACCTCGATTCTGCACGGCGCGCGGCCGGAACCGCTCCGCTCGCCGCACTGCGCCTCAGTCTTTGATCACCCCACCGTCCGGTTTGAGGCGCGGCATCTCGAAGCGGTCGGTGATGCGGGTGTACCCGCCCCTGCCCGCAAGCCGGCCGATCGGGTTGACCTTGCCGACGTCGACGTGAAAGCGCTCGTCGACGATGCCCTCGTGGTAGTGAAAATAGACGATCTCGCCGATCACCATATGATACGGCCCGCGGCCGAGTTCCAGCCGGTGCAGCAGGCGGCACTCGAGCGCGATCGGGGCTTCCGCGATACGCGGCGGGCGCACCTTTTTCGACGGCAGCGCGGTGAGGCCCGCTTGTTCGATCTCGTTGACGCCGAGCGGGTATTCGATCGCGCACACGTTCATCTTCTCCTTGATCGCATCGCTCACGATGTGCACCACGAACTCCGGAATCTCCAGAATGTTCGCGATCGTGTCCTTGGCGCCGCCGCCCTTGTCGGCGACCGAGAACATGACCATCGCGGGATCGGAGCCGACGCCGTTGAAAAAACTGAACGGCGCGGCATTCGGTCCGCGACTGCCCAGCGTCGTGACCAGCGCGATCGGCCGCGGCGTGACGCTGCCGATCAGCAGCTTGTACTGCGTTTGCGCGTCCAGGGTGGCGGCATCGAATTCGGTCATGGCTTTCCTTTCCAGGTTGACAGCGTGCAGAAGACAGTCGGATAAATCAGGGGCTCAAGAAGGCGGGTGGCTAGTGGTATACCAGCCCCGGGAGCCACAGGGCGAACTCCGGGACATAGGTGGTCAGCATCAGCACCCCCAGCATCAGCAGCACCATCGGCCAGATCGCGCGCGCCACCGCCATCAGCGACAGGCCGGAGATCGCCATGCCGACGAACAGGCAGTAGCCGATGGGCGGCGCCGCCATGCCGATCGCCACGTTGGTGACGATGATCGCGCCGAAATGTATCGGGTCGACGCCGAACTTGTTCGCCAGCACGATGAGCAGCGGCCCCAGTATCACCATGATCGCGATTTCGTCCATCACCGCGCAGATCAGGAACAGGAACACGTTGACCACCAGCAGCATCACCCAGCGCTGCGTGATGCTCTCCGACAGCCAGGTCGCGAGTTTGAGCGCGAGTTGCTCCTGCGCCACCAGCCAGCCGAAGCCGGCGGAAGCGGCGATGATGAACATCACCATGGCGGTGATGCGCATCGCGCGCAGGATGACCTCGGGCAGGTCGGCGAGCCGCAGCCTTTTTTCGATGAATATCCCGACCAGCATGCTGTAGATGCAGGACACGATCGCCGCTTCGGTCGGGGTAAACGCGCCGCCGTAGATGCCGCCCAGCACCACCACCGGCGCGGCGAGCGCCCAGACGCCGTGGCGCAAGGCCGTGCCGATTTCGCCCAGCGTGGCGCGCGGCTCGCGCGGTATGTCGTGCCGCCTGGCGTGCAGCCAGGTGATGACGAGCAAGCCGCCGGCGAGCAGCAGTCCCGGTCCGACGCCCGCCATGAACAGGCGCGCGATCGACTGCTCGGCGATCACACCCCAGATCACGCCGGCGATCGACGGCGGAATCAGCGGTCCCAGCACGCCGGCGCTCACCGCCAGCGCCGTGGCGAAACCCTTGTCGTAGCCCCTGGCGACCATCGCCGGAATCATGATCGAACCGATCGCCGCGGTGGTCGCCGGTGCCGAACCGGAAATCGCCGCGAATATGCAGGCCGAGACGACGGTGACGTGCCCCATGCCGCCGGGCAGGTGGCGCACCAGCACGTCGGCCACCTTGATCAGGCGCTGCGACAGCCCTCCCGCCGACATGATCTCGCCGGCGAGCATGAAAAACGGGATCGCCAGCAGGCTGAACGACTGGGTGCCGCCGATCAGCGTCTGCGCCAGCAGCACCGGCTCGATGTCCGCGGCCAGCAGGACCGCCGCCGCGGTGAGGAGCAGCGCGATGGCGAACGGCACGCCGGCGACCAGCAGCAGCGCAAATCCGGCCGACAGGATCCAGGCGGTTTCAGACACGTTCGTCGCTCTGCATCTCGTCCGCCGGAACGCGCCCCTCTAGCAGCGCCTCGAGCGCGAACAGCGCGATCAGCACGCCGCAGGCGAGCGCGGATGCGTGCAGCAGTTCTATCGGGTAGCCGATCGCGGCGGAGGTGCTGCCGTGGGTATCGACGAAATAACGCCAGCCCGACCAGGCGAGAAAAACCCCGACCGCCGTGGTGGCGAGATGAATCGCCTGTTCCGCGCGCAGGCGCGCGCCCGAAGGCAGCCGCTGGATCGCGAGCGACATGCGCACGTGAAAACCCTCGCGCACGCCGAGCGCCGCCATCAGCAGCACCGTCCAGGTGAACAGGCCCAGCGACAGTTCCTCGCTCCAGCTCAGGGTGACGTTGAAGGCGTAGCGCAACAGCACCTGCGCCGACAACGCGCCGAGCATGACCACGACCATCGCGACCACCAGCAGCTTGACCGCTGCGGCAGCGACGTTGTTTATGTTAACCAGCGCTTTCATACCATCGGGACAACCAAACAAAAAAGGGACGGGCTGCCCCGTCCCCCGATGCGGCCGAGAAGTCCTATTTTACGGCCGCGAGCACGTCGCTCATCAGGTCCGCGCCGATCGAGCCCTTGAACTTTTCGTACACCGGCTTGACCGCGTTGCGAAACGGCACGATGTCGGCCACCGTGTTCACCTTCATGCCTTTTTTCTCCAGGATGCCGATCAGCTCCTTGGCATTCGCCCCGGCGGCCGTGCGCTGCGCGCCCAGCGCCGTCTTGCCCGCTTCGCGCACCACGATCTTCAGGTCCGCGGGCAGCTTGTCGAAGAATTTCTTCGACATCAGCAGCGCGATCATCGAATACGTGTGGTTGGTCAGCGACAGGTACTTGGTCACTTCGTTGTACTTGCTCGAATCGATCACCGCGATCGGGATTTCCAGGCCGTCGATCGTGCCTTGCTGCACGGCGGTGAAGGTCTCGCCCCAGGCCATCGGCACCGCGCTGCCGCCGAGCGAGGCGAACATGTCGATGTACACCGGGTTCTGCATCACGCGGTACTTGACGCCCTTCACGTCCTCGGGCCGGCTCACCGGGCGCACGTTGTTGATCATGTGGCGGAACCCGCCCTCCATGAAGCCCAGCGCCACGATGCCTTTCGCCTCGAGTTTCTTCGCCAGCGTCTGGCCGACCTTGCCGTCGAGCACCCGGTGCGCCTGGTCCTCGTTCGAGAACAGAAACGGCAGGTCGTTCACCTGGAACGCAGGCTCGATCTGCGCCACCACCGCGTTGGTGATCACCGCGGCATCGAGGGTGCCAAAGCGCAGCCCTTCGAGCATCGGCTTCTCGTCGCCGAGCTGCCGGTTGGGGAACAGCTGCACGTCGATGCGTCCCTTGGACTGGCGCTCGACCGCCTGCTTGAAGGTGTGGGCGCCGGTGGCATACGGATCTTTCGGGCTGTCCGGCGTCACCCAGCCGATCTTGATGGTGAACCTCTGCTGGGCCGAGACCCCGGCGGAAAAAGCCAGCCCCAGCACTGCAAGCAGCCCGGCGAACAGGACGGTAGGTTGAATTTTCATTTCATCTCCTCGTATGTAGCGGGTGAACATTGCCTAATCGAAGCCGTAGAGCCGCGCCGGATTGCGCACCAGCACCCGCTCGCGCAAGTCCCCGGTCGGCAGCCAGACCGGCAGCAGGCCGACCAGATCGCCGTCGTTGGGCATCCGCTTCACCGCGGGATGCGGCCAGTCGGTGCCCCACACCAGCTGCTCGGGGTTGGTCCTGAGCAGCGCCTGCACGAATGGTAGCGTGTCCGGATAGGGGTGTTCAAGCGCGCTGTTCCGATAGGCGCCCGAAAGCTTCACCCAGCATCGGCCCTCTGCCAGGAGGCGCAGCATGCCCTGGAAACCCGGGGCGGCGACACCGTGGCTGGCGGCCATGTGCCCCATGTGATCGACGACCACGGGAACCGGAAAATCCTTCCAGTCCTGGTAGAACGCCGGGTGCGCGGCGAGATCGATCAGCAGTTGCACATGCCAGCCGAAGCGCGCGATGCGCTCGCCGATGGCGCGCGCCCGGTCCAGCGGCGTTCCGCCCTTGAACAGCACATTGAAGCGCACGCCGCGCACGCCGGCGCGATCCAGGCGCGCGAGGCTTGCGTCGTCCACCGATTCATCGATAACCGCGACGCCGCGCATCCAGGTGCGGCAGGCCTCGAGGGTGTCGACCAGCGACGCGAGATCGGTGCCGTAGATGCTGGGGTGCACCAGCACGCTGCGCTCTATGCCCAGCGCCTGGCACATGCGGCGATAATCCGCGAGCGTCGCCTCCGGGGGCGTATAGCTGCGCTCGGCCTGCATCGGATACTTTTCGTACGGCCCGAATATATGGTGGTGGGTATCGCAGGCCAGGGGCGGGAGCTTGATCTGCGGCAGGCGCGGATGCGGATCGAAGCCGGGACAGGCGGGCGCCCCGCCGGCAGAGCCCTGGGAATTGGAAGTATGCATGATCACGGCGCAATTTACCCTGAACCGCAGGAACAGGCAACGCCGCGTGGTGCCTGAAGGCCGCATCTTCGGTCCTCCGTGCCCCTCCCGCCTGCGGGGGGCGCATTTGCTTTGCTCGCTTCGCCCACTGCTCCTATAATTGGCCTCCGCCCCCGAAAACGGTTTTCCCATGAACCAGCCCCGCGAACTCAGCGCCACCCTCGTCGACGAACTCAAGGCCCTGCTGGGCGAGCGCGCCAGCATCGCGCGCGGCATCTGCGAGCAGCACGGCAAAGACGAATCCTACTTTCCCTACGCGGCGCCCGACGCCGTGGTGTTTCCGCAATCGACGGAGGAAGTCCGCGACGTCGTCAATATCTGCCGCCGCCACCAGGTCCCGATGATTCCCTACGGCGTCGGCACCTCGCTCGAGGGCCATATCCTGGCGGTGAAGGGGGGCGTATGCCTAGACCTGAGCCAGATGAACAAGGTTCTCGCCGTGCACGAAGCCGACCTTGACGCGGTGGTGCAGGCCGGGGTCACGCGCAAGCAGCTGAACGAGTACATCCGCCACACCGGCCTGTTCTTCCCCGTCGATCCGGGCGCCGACGCGACCATAGGCGGCATGACCGCGACGCGCGCCTCCGGCACCAACGCGGTGCGCTACGGCACCATGCGCGAAAACGTCATCACGCTCACCGTGGTGCTCGCCGACGGCCGCATCATCAAGACGGCGCGGCGGGCGAAGAAATCCGCGGCGGGATACGACCTGACGCGGCTGTTCGTCGGCTCCGAGGGCACGCTGGGCGTCATCACCGAGATAACGGTCAAGCTGTATGCGGTGCAGGAAGCCATGTCCGCGGCGGTCTGCGCCTTCGCATCGATCGAGGGCTGCACCAAGACCGTGATCCAGACGATACAGGCCGGTGTGCCGATCGCGCGCTGCGAAATCGTCGACGCCACCGCGATCGGCAGCATCAACAAGTACAGCAAGACCGACTACCGCATCGCCCCGACCCTGTTCTTCGAGTTCCACGGCACCACGGCGGGCGTGGTGGAACAGGCCGAGGCGGTACAGGAGATCGCGAGGGAGAACGGCGGCATGGATTTCCAATGGGCGACCAGGGCGGAGGACCGCACCAAACTGTGGGAAGCGCGCCACAACGCCTACTTCGCCGGCCTGCAGCTGCGCCCCGGCTGCCGGGCGATTTCGACCGACGTCTGCGTGCCCATTTCGCGGCTGGCCGAGTGCGTGGCCGAAACCATGAAAGACGTGGCCGGCTATATCTGCCCGGTACCGCTGCTCGGGCATGTCGGCGACGGCAATTTCCACCTGATGTTCCTGGTCGACCCGGAAAAACCGGAGGAACTGGAACTGGCCAAGGCATTCAACAAGCGCTTGGTGCGGCGCGCGCTCGCCATGGAAGGCACCTGCACCGGGGAGCACGGCATCGGCCTCGGCAAACAGTCCTCGCTGCAGGAAGAATTGGGCGAAGCGGTCGACGTGATGCGCGATATCAAGCGCCTGTTCGACCCGGACAATCTGATGAACCCGGGGAAAGTCGTGCCGTTGTAGGCGCATGCAACGTTCGGCGCCTAAGTACTTCTGCGTGCCGACGCCACTAAAACCTGCGCGCTGCGCGCGCCAACCGTAATTTCTGTACGGATGAAAAGCGTATCCGTACAGAAATTACGGTTACGGTTAACCCCAAACAGATCGTCTGGGTTTCAATCGAGATCGTCAATAGCGCGCGGATGTGCTTTTCATCCGCGCGCTATTGACGATCCGCGCGGACGGGACGCCGTCCGCGCAAGAGATATAAGATCAGTTCGAACTGATTTTCTTCTTCAGACTTTCAGGAAGTGTTCGCGGTAGTACTTCAACTCCGCGATCGACTCGTAGATATCGGCCAGCGCTTCGTGCTTGCCGTGTTTGGTGAGCCCCTTGGCCAGCTCCGGTTTCCAGCGCTTCACCAGTTCCTTCAGCGTGCTGACGTCGAGGTTGCGATAGTGGAAATAGGCCTCCAGCCGCGGCATGTGCCGCGCCAGAAATCTGCGGTCCTGGCAGATGGAATTGCCGCAGATCGGCGAGGTTCTGATCGGCAGATGTTGCGCGAGGAAGTCCAGGTACTGCTGCTCGGCCTCGGCCTCGGCCAGCGTCGACGCCTTGACCTTGGCGATCAGGCCGGAACGCGCGTGCGTGGATTTGTTCCAGTCGTCCATCGCGTCGAGCACGCCATCGGCCTGATGCACGACCAGCACCGGCGACTCGGCAACGACATTCAGTTGCGCGTCCGTGACCACGATGGCCATCTCGATAATTCGGTCGCGGTCGGGATCTAATCCGGTCATCTCCATGTCCAACCAGGCTAGATTGTTCTGATCTTGAGGCATGATGCCGGCGATTTCCGCGTTAATTGATTGAAGGGCTTTATTGTGTCATATTTCAGCCAGATGCAGACTTTCACCGCCGTCTTTCTCGCAGCACTCGCGCTCACTGTCGGC
>JAJZUN010000092.1 GCA_021848555.1 Pseudomonadota bacterium
GACTCATCCTGCCAAAAACCAAAGAGCGATGCCAACTTTCAGCGCGACCGCAGAGACCTGCGCCAACCAGGACAGGCGCGCACTCGCCCGCCTGCCGCGGACAAACATCCCGGTCGCGGCCCGGCGCGTTCACCATCCGTTTCGCGCCGTGTTGCGTGCGCTGCTAGGCGCGATGGTTGCCGTCGCCGCAGCGCACGCGCACGCGGACTCGATCAAGATCGGCGGTACCGGCACCGGCTTGGGCGCAATGAAATTGCTGGCGCAGGAATACCGCAAATCCAGGCCCGGCGCCCAGCTGATCATCGCGCCCAGCCTGGGCAGCACCGGCGCGATCAAGGCGGTGCTCGCCAATGCGGTGGATATCGGCATCAGCGCGCGACCCCTGAGCGCTGAAGAACGCCGCCAGGGCGCGTCGGCGCAGGCCTACGCCCGCACTCCGTTTGTTCTCGCCACCGGTTCGAAGAACAAGTTCGCCGGCATGAGCCTGCACCAACTGGCGCAAATCACTGCGGGCGAAGTAACGACCTGGCCCGACGGCAGTCCGATACGCCTCGTGGTACGGCCCGACAGCGAGACCGACACCGTCGCGCTGCGCGCCTTCTGCGCCGAGATGGACCGCGCGGTCACCGCGGCGATGCAGAGAAAAGGCCTGAGGATGGCCACGACCGACCAGGACAATGCCGACGCGCTCCAACAGCTTCCGGGCTCGCTGGGCATGACCACGCTGACGCAGATCATCACCGAGGAGCGCGCGCTAAGGCCGCTCGCCCTGGATGGCGCGATGCCGACGCTGCAGGCCCTGGCCGCGGGGGAATATCGCTACTTCAAGACCCTGCACCTGGTCACTGGCGCAAACCCTTCGCCGCTGGCGCAGGACTTTGTCGCGTTCGTGCGCTCGCCCGCGGGTCAGGCGGTTCTCGCCCGGAGCGGCAACCTGGCGCTTGCGCAATAGGCGTCCGATGACTACACCCGACCGCGCCATCGCCAGAACCATCCGGCTGATCGCCGCAGGCATCGCGGTCCTGATCGCGCTGAGCCTGCCGCTGGGCTACTGGCTGGTGGTCTACAGCTTCGCGGCGGAGGCCGCCTCCAACGATGCGCAGACCCACGCCGGTCGGGTGACCGAAAGAATCAATGCCGCCCCCTTGCTGTGGCGCTTCGAGATCCCCCGGCTGGACGCCATCGTCGCCACGCGTCTCATCACCGGCGGCCTGGCGGAAAAACATTACATCCTGGATGAGGGCGGCGCCATTCTGGTCCAAAGCCCGGAGAAGCTCTCGCCCCCGGTGCTGACGCGCTCGGCACCCTTGCTCGACTCGGGCAGGGAGGTCGGCCGCTTCGTGACCAGCCGCTCCCTGCTGCCGCTGCTGGGAAACACCGCGCTGGTGGCGCTGTTCGGTTTGCTGCTTGCGTCGGCCGCCTACGTCAGCCTGAGCGTGCTGCCGTTGCGCGCGCTGACGCGTCTGCTGCGCACGCTGGATCAGGAGCGCAACCGCCTGCACACCATCGTCGACAACGCGGTCGAGGGGATCATCACCTTCGATCTGGACGGAACGGTGCAGTCCCTGAACCCGGCAGCGGCGCGCATGTTCGACTACCGCACCGCCGAAGCGACGGGACGCAAAGCCAGCGAGCTGCTGCCAGAGATTGCCCTGGCGCAGGCCGGCCTGCCGGGGGGGCAACCCTATCTCGGCAGGCTGGAAACCACAGGCCGCCGCAAGGATGGCACCGCGTTTGCCATCGAGCTTGCGCTCAGCCAGGCGGCGCTCGACGGAAAGCCTCAATTGGTCGCCATCGCGCACGACATTACCGAGCGCAAGCGGGTGACGCAGGCCCTGCACGAAAGCGAGGCGCGCTTTCGCAGCCTGACCGAAATGTCCTCCGATTTCTACTGGGAGAGCGACGCCGAACACCGGCTGACGCAACGCGCATCGGCCGACAAACGATTGAGCACCGTATCGGTGTTCCAGCAGGGTGCGCAGATCGGCCAGCGCCGCTGGGAACTTCCGTATCTGACTCCCGACGAAGCGGGCTGGCAGGCGCACCGGGCCATGCTCGAGGCCCACCTTCCGTTTCGCGATTTCGAGCTCTCGCGTTCCGGCGTCGACGGATCCGAACGGTATATCTCGATCAGCGGGGATCCGGTGTTCGACGAGGCGGGCGCGTTCAAAGGCTATCGCGGCGTCGGCACCGACATCACGGCGCGCAAGCGGGCCGAGCAGGCCTTGCGCGATGCCGCGAATGAACTGCGCCTGTTCGCCGACAACGTTCCGGTGATGACTGCCGCTTTGGACGAAACCCTGCACTACCGTTTCGTCAACAGGCAATTCGCCGAATTCTTCGGTTTTTCCGCCGCAGACATCCTCGGCAAACACCTGCGAGACGTGGTCGGGGAGCAGGGCTATCGGGAAATCGAAGGCCATTTCCTGCAGGCGCTGGAAGGGCGTGCGGTCACCTACCAGAGGACGCACCGGCCTGCGGGCGGCGAGCCCCGCTATCTCGAAGTCAAACTGTTGCCGCATATAGGCGATCGCGGCAAGGTCCTGGGCTGTTTTTCGGTGACCACCGATATCACCGAGCACAAACAGACCGAGCAGCGCATCCAGCGCGTGGCGCACCACGACAGCCTCACCGGGCTTCCCAACCGCCTGCTGTTCAACGACCGGCTGCATCAGGCGATCAGCCTCGCGAAGCGCGACTCGCGCCGCTTCGCGCTGCTCTACCTGGACCTGGACGATTTCAAGCGGGTGAACGACACCCTCGGACACATCATAGGAGACGAACTGCTGAAGGGCGTCGCCGAGAGGCTGCAGCGCCAGGTGCGGGAATCGGACACGGTCGCCCGCATAGGCGGGGACGAGTTCACCGTGATCCTGGCGGACCTGCCGCGGCGCGAGGATGCGGAAACGGTCGCCGCAAAAATCATCGCCGCGCTGGCCGCGCCGTTCGAACTCGGCAGTGCGAAACAGCGCGTCAAAATAGGAACCAGCGTCGGCATCGCCGTCTATCCGGCCGACGGCCGCGACGCGGACGCGCTGGTCAAGTCGGCCGATGCCGCCATGTACAGCGCCAAGCAAGTGGGGAGCGCGTTCCGGTTTGCCTCGGCCTAGTACGGCGCAAAGACCGGAAGAATCACTACGGCGGAAACCGATAGGAATTACTGGCGCCGGTAGACCACCAAAGCCACGCCTATCGCCGCCAGCGCCATGCCGGCCATCGCGGTAAGGCTGAGCTGCTCCCCGAACATGGCATAGGCCATCAGCGCCGTGGTCGGCGGCACCAGATAGAACAGGCTCGCCACCTTGGTCGCCCCGCCGCTGCGAATAAGGAGGTAGAGCAGGGAAATCGCGCCTATCGACAGCACCAGCACCAGCCAGGCGAGCGTGAACATGAACTCCGCCGTCCAGTGCACCCGCATGGTTTCGAAAATCAGCGCCAGGGGCAGCAGCACCGCGCCGGCGGCGCAGAATTGAATCACCGATCCGGTGCGCAGATCCACGCTGCCGCAGTAGCGCTTCTGGTACAGCGTGCCCACGGTAATCGACAGCAGCGCCAGCACCGACAAGGCCAGGGTCGCGGGCGTGATCCCGGATAGCGCGGAGCGGCCGAGCACCACCAGCAGCACCCCGCCAAAGCCGAGCACCAGGCCCGACCATTGCCGCAGCCGCAACCTTTCGCCGAACAGGGGCGCGCTGGCAAAGGCGGTCAGGATGGGCTGTATGCCGACGATCAGCGCGCTCACGCCGGCCGACATGCCCAGATGAATGGAGCAGAACACGCCGCCGAGATAGCCGCCCTGCATCAACACGCCGACTACGGCGACATGCCCGATCTGGGCCCAGGTTCCCGGCCAGCCGGCGCGCATCGCCAGCGCCAGCGGCAGCATCAACGCCACCACCAGCGTGAAGCGCAGCAGCAGAAACGTCAGGGGCTCGGCGTAGGGCAGGCCGAACTTGGCGCTGACAAAGCCCGTGCTCCACAGCAGCACGAACAGTCCGGGCATGGCCTGCAGCCAGAGCCGCGCGGCGCCGGTCTCAGGCGCCGGCATTGCGCGCGCGATGTTGGGTTGGTGAAGGGGGATTGCTGCTAGGCATGGGCGCGGCCGGTCACAAAGCCGCGCAGTATAGCAAGCCCGCTCTGGAGTAGCCGGCTGGCTCGGGAAAACCGTGCGCGGTGAGCGACGCCCGGCGCCCGCGCTTGAACCACTTGCAGCGATGCAATGTAACTATATGTTTAATATATATCTTCTATTGCGCTTCAAATGCGGATTGGCAACGGGATCTGGTTAAGTCCATGAAATATCTATAAATTGTGCAACACATCAATCAATAATCAGCGTTTACAAAAAAGTTCTTGACATGCAACAGCTTGGGTGTAGAATTCAAATTGTTGCAGTGCAATATCTTCGCGGTTACGAAGCGATTGCACCCGAGATTGCTGAACTTTTTCGTAACTTATTATTGGAGATACAACATGTACGCCACCCCCGAACAATTCGCCGCTGCCAACAAAGCCGGCGTCGATGCGCTGTTCACCATCGCCCAGGCGCAGTTCACCGCGTTCGAACGCCTGTCCGCGCTGAACTTTAACACCACCAAGTCGGCATTCGAAGACAGCGTCAGCCAGGCCAAGGCCCTGCTGTCGGTCAAGGACGCGCAAGAACTCGTCAACCTCGGCGCCACCTCGGCCCAGCCGGCCCTGGAAAAAGCCATCGCCTACTCGCGCAATGTGTACGAAGTGGCGACCCAGACCCAGGCCGAAGTCACCAAGCTGGCCGAAACCCAGGCTGCCGAAATGAACAAGACCGTGGTCTCGTTGATGGACAAGCTGACCAAGAACGCGCCCGCCGGTTCGGACGTCGCCGTGGCCGCGGTCAAATCCGCCATGGCTGCCGCCAATTCCGCCTACGACAGCTTCACCAAAGTGGTGAAACAAGCCACCGACATGGCAGAAGCCAACGTTACCGCCGCCACCGCGACCGTGGTGAAACAAGCCGGCAAGAAGAAAGCCGCTTAGAGGCCATTTCAGAATCACCGAAATGGCTCCCTGATATAGGGGAGCACGAGGGGATGCGCCCCGAAGGAAGTCCCCGTAGGGGATATCCCCTCGTATCCAAATAATCTCTTAACCTTTCTTCAAGAAAACGCTGACCGCTTCTCCTCCTGCTGTCAGCGGCCCCGAGGGCAAGCTCGGGGCAAGCCAAACCCCGGGCCCAAACCCGGGGTTTTTTTTCGCCTGCGATCCGGCCGGTACATTGATTATTGTCACTACCCGAAACCGCGGCGCGGTTACGCTAAGCGCAGAAGTCGGCGGCTTGGGACTATCCCGGGCCCGGCAGGCGAGGCGCGCCTGCCGCTTCGAACTCGACAGGCGCGGGTCAGGCTGGTACCCGCTGTTATCAACAGAGAAAGGAGCTTAGTCATGGCAAATCTCACGCGTTGGGATCCGTTCGGCGAAATGGCGCGTTTCGATCCGTTCCGTGACATGAACGATTATTTCAAAGGGTTCATGTTGCGGCCCGTATTCCAGGGTCTGGAGGCCGAACCCGAGATCAAACTGGAAATATCCGAAGCGGACAAAGCCTACACGGTCAAGGCGGATGTCCCCGGCGTAAAGAAAGAGGACATACAGGTATCGATCGACGGCAATCAGGTTTCCATCAGCGCCGAAGTGAAGCACGAGAAGGAAGAAAAAGAAGGCAAGAAGCTGGTGCGCAGCGAGCGCTACTACGGCAAGCAGTTCCGCAGCTTCACGCTGGGCCACGACATCGACGAGGCCAAAGCCGAAGCCGAGTACAACGACGGCGTGCTGAAGCTGACGCTGCCGAAGAAAGCCGGCACCGAATCGAAGAAGCTGGCCATCAAATAGTCGAACGCGGCAGATGGCGGCCGCGACCATCGGCCGCCATCGCGTCCTGCATTGGAGTCCCGGCCCATTTGTGTTTCATCCGCGCACCGTTCCCCGGCTGAGCCGAGGAACGCCCCTTGCGGCTCATCCGTTTCCGCCCTGCCGCCGCCGTCCGTTTCTGCTCTAATCGGCTTTCGGTAACCCGACTATTCGCAGTCACAGACAGGGACAACATGATGAATAAAGCAGTCCGCGCGGTTCTCGTCGGTGCCGGCTTGTTCGCATGGACCGCGTTCGGCGTCGTTGCCGCCCACGCCTTCGACCTCCAGGGGCACCGCGGCGCCCGCGGCCTCGCGCCCGAGAACACGCTGCCGGCATTCCAGAAGGCGCTCGAACTCGGCGTGGACACCATCGAGTGCGACATGGCGATCACCAGGGACGGCGTCGTCGTGATCCACCACGACCTGCGGCTCAACCCCAACACCACGCGCGGCCCCGACGGGCAGTGGCTGGACTCACCCGGCGCGGCGATCAAGGACTTGAGCTTCGAGGAACTGCAGAAGTACGACGTCGGGCGGCTGAAACCCGGCACCGACTACGCGCGGGCCTTCCCGGAACAAAAGCCCGCCGACGGCACGCGCATTCCGCGGCTCTCGGATCTGTTCGACCTGGTGAGGCAATCGGGCAACACCAGAATAGGCTTCGATTGCGAAACCAAGGTTTCGCCGCTGGAGCGCGCGGCCACGCTGCCGCCTGAGGAATTCGCGCGCCGCACCATCGCGGAAATCCGCAAGGCCGGGATGCAGCACAGGCTGATGATCCAGTCCTTCGACTGGAGCACACTGCTGGTGGTGCAGAAGGAGGCGCCGGAGATCCGCACCATGTACCTTTCCTCGCCGAACACGCTGAAACCCGCCTCCGACGGCAAACCCTCGCCCTGGCTCGCCGGATTCGCGCCCGGATCGTATGGCGGCTCCGTGCCGAAAGCGGTGAGCGCCGCGGGCGGCAGGATCTGGGCGCCGAACCAGACCTTTCTCACCCCCGCGATGCTGGCCGAGGCGCATGCCCTCGGTCTTGTCGTCATACCCTGGACCGTGAACGATCCCGGGATGATGTCGAGACTGCTCGACATGGGTGTGGACGGCATCATTTCGGACCGCCCGGACCTGGTGCAGGCGGAACTCAGGAAGCGCGCGCGCTGATCCCAAGCGCTTATATAGTGTGAGCGCGCAGGGAGCCTGTCCCCTTCACCCTGGTTGAGGAAACAATGGCTTGAGCGTAACCTGACGGTGTCAGGCTCCGCATTTGGGGTCTTTCAAGGCTGCAGGAGGAATGGCTCATGGCGCAACCGATTATTCACTGTGACCCGGAGATCCAGGGTGGCGTGCCAGTGTTCTACGGCACCCGAGTTCCCGTAAAGAACCTGTTCGACTACCTCGAAGCCGGCGACTCCCTGGATCAGTTCCTGCACTCGTTCCCCTCCGTGGCCAGGGAACAAGCCATTGCCGCGCTGGAACTGGCCCGGGACGCTCTCGTCCCCGATGCGCATCCTGCTTGACGAGTCCCTCCCAATTGAACTGCGCGACGAACTGCCCCAACACGCCGTTCGCAGCGTCCAGGAAATGGGCTGGTCTGCGCTGAAGAATGGCGAGTTGCTGCGTCGCGCCGCCGACCAGTTCGACCTGTTTATGACCGCGGACCAAAACCTGCAGTACCAGCAGAACCTTCAGATTCTTCCAATCGCCGTGGCTGTCCTCGTCGCCAAGAACAACCGCATCCAATCCCTTAAGCCATTGGTGCCCGAGTTGCTATCAGCGCTCGCGTCCCTCGAACCGCGAACACTGTTTCGAGTTGGTACCTGACTTTAGCCTGCGGACGGAAGCACCGTACCATCATTCACCATACAAGCGGGAGAGGCCAATCGCTTTCCCGCGGTATCGCGCGATGGGCAAAATTCTTCTCGACTGTGTCGATATCCTCCGATCCACCCTCATACTCCTGGGCGTAGTAGCTGTCCTCCCAGGCAATTGAGCGAATGGACGCTTTTCGCGGTTTACGCGCAGGCAATTTCTCGTACACCCAGATGAGATTATGGGATACCTCGCCCCGCGCAGCGAAGCCACGGAGGAAACCTTGAGAGACATAGTGCTGACGAACCGATCTCTGCGAACTCATCTCAGTGTGTGCTTCGTCCAAACTAATGCGGTAAAAAACGATTTCTTTTCGATCCTCACTCACCACAACTGGCATTCAGAATCCAAGCTCTCTAAGCTCATAGACCAGCGTGAAGTCAACGCGCAGTGGCAACTCTGCTGTATGGTGCACGCCCTGAATGTCAAATATCTGCTTTCGCGCAGTATTGAGGTCAGCTTAGCGCTGCTTCCCACACTGATCTTCGAACCAAACTCGACAGTCCGGCTCCAGCCCGGCACACCCAAACCGGTTTCAAGATCCCGCTGCCTTCGACACTGGAGGCACGCTGTGCGGCTCCCAACTCCCACCCACCTCAATCACGCCGCGTTTCAGTTCCTCCAGCGCAGGAACCACCTCCTGCGGCGCGCCGCGCACGCCCAGTTCGATATGCCGGCGCTGCCCGCCCTCGCCCACGCTGGGCAGGCTGAACACCTTGAGCCCGCGGTATTTCTCCTCGATCGCCAGCATCAGCGGCGTCAGCGTGCTCTCGGCCGAATCGTAGACCACGATGGACGCTTCGGCCTCGGCTTGCCGGTGAAACAGGTGGACATAGCGCTGGTCGAGCACCCACTCGACCATGGGCCAGGCCATGATAGGGAAGCCCGGGACGAAGTGATGCTCGCGCAGGGAAAAGCCGCAGATCCGATTGTAGCTGTTGGGGATGATGCTCGAACCGCGAGGAAATTCGCCCATCTTGAGGCGGTTGGGCGTGGTGTCGGCGCCGAAACGGCCGCGGA
>JAJZUN010000093.1 GCA_021848555.1 Pseudomonadota bacterium
CCGCGGGCTTGTTCATGCCCAGCATCTCGCCGTCGGCATCGACCTGGATCATTTTCTGCTGCGACGGATGGCGCCAGTAGGGCGCCTTGCCCCACCAGTCGGTCTCGCCCAAGCGCGTGCCCAGCGCGAGCACCAGATCGGCATCGTTGCGCGCCGCGTGGTTCAGCTTGACGTGGATCATCGGCAGCGCCAGCTCCGAGGTTTCGGGCAGCACGCCGCGCGCCGACCAACTGGTGGTCACCGGCGCGCACAGAAGCTCCGCGGCCTGGCGCAACTCCGCATAGGCGGCTGCATGGATGATGCCGCTGCCGGCGTGGATCAGGGGCTGCGCCGCGGCGATCAGCATGTCGGCGGCGCGCTCCACCAGTTCGGGCGCGGGCATTGTCGGCGTGGTCCGCCGGTACTGATGCGGCGCCCAGAACGCCGGCTCGGCTTTCACCTTGGTGTTCATGATGTTCTCGGGCACGTCGATATGCACCACCCCGGGGCGCCCTTCCCAGGACTTGCGCAAGGCCATGCGCACCAGTTCGGGAATGCGCTCGAACGAGGAGATGACGCAGCTCCATTTCGCCATCTTGCCGATCACCCCGGACTGGTCGAAACACTGGTAGCTGCCGCCGCGGTCGGGATAGGCGATGCCCGGACGGCGGCAGGCGGTGACCACCAGCACGCGGTTGCCCTCGGCCTGCTCCACCGCAATGCCGGGCAGCGCATTGGCGACGCCCGGGCCGTTGCTCGCCATGCAGACGCCGAGCTTGCCGCTGAGCCGTGCATAGGCGCCGGCCATGTGCACCGCGCTGGTCTCGTGGCGCGGCGTGACGAGATCGATGCCGTGGGTGCGCAGGCTGGCATAAAAGCCGAAATACGTGCCATCGATGATGCCGAACACTTTCTGCACGCCCTCGGCCTGCAGCATCTTTACAATGACTTCGCCACCGCTGATTTCGGCCATGCCTACTCCTGCTTGTTATCAGACCGGCAATGGTACCGTGGATTGGGCGGACACTGGCGGCGCGCCTTGCGCGGCGACCGTCCGGTTCCTGCCGCCGCGCTTGGCCTCGTACAGCGCCGCATCGGCGCTGCGCAGCAAAGACTCCCAGTCCGAGCCGTTGACGCCATAGGCCGCGACCCCCGCGCTGACCGTGAGCGGAATCGAAAGCGGTCCCGCCTCGATCGGCTTCTCGCCCACGGCGAGGCGCGCGCGCTCCGTGCCCGCCAACGCGGCCGGCACGTCGGCACCCGGCATCAGCAGCGCGAATTCCTCGCCGCCGTAACGACCCAGCACATCGTGTCCGCGCAGGCTCGCGCGCAGCGTATCGGCCACCCGGCGCAATACCTGGTCGCCGACCTGGTGGCCATAGGTGTCGTTCACGTCCTTGAAATGATCCAGGTCGAAAATCGCCAGGGCAAGCCCGGTCTTTTCGCGCGTGCAGCGCGACACTTCGCGCTCGTACTCGAGCATGAAAGCGCGCCGGTTGAGCACCGCCGTCAGGGAATCGAACATGGCCAGCCGGACCAGGTCGGCCTGCAGCTGCTCGATATCGATCCACACCACGCCCAGCGTCGCGAGCACCGCGAACACCGTGAACACCAGCATGCTCGCGAACTGGACAGAATCGGGCGCAAGAAGATGCGCGTCCGAACCCCACTTGATGGTGAGCACCGCGCGCACCAGCATCACCAGGCCGAATCCGAGCAGGCAGGCCGCCGTAAACAGCTTCGCCCGCCGGCTCGCGCCGGGGACGGGCTCCAGCAGCACCACGACCGGCCGCATCACCAGTATCGCCAGCGCAACCGAAAGAATCACGATGCGCATGAGCGTGTTCGCCTGCATATGGGTGAAATACCAGATCAGCAGCATCGACACCCCGGCCACGCCCCAGCCGAACGCATACGATTGCGGCTCTCGTCCCTGCCGCAGAATGCGGGGAAAAAGGAGGAAGGTCACGAGGATCAACAGGTTTGCCAAATCGATACTGATCCAATCGGGGATGACGCCGCGCAACGCGATGCTGGCGGATCCGGCGGCGAGCAGCAGCATCGCCCCGCCCCAATTGGGCACGGCGCGGGAACCCGGCTTCCGATAGGGAAGAAACAGGCAGACCAGCCCGAGACAGGCGTACAGGATCACCTGGACGATGAACAAGGTACGCAAATCGAGTTGCATGCAGGTCCCTGCGGCTTCGAACACGTCGCTGCGGAATCCGGGAACCGGGCACCCCGGCCGACAGGCTGCGGTCAGTATGCGCCCGGGAGCGCGATCGACCCTCTGCGTTTTGTCAAACTTCCCGCCGGATAGCCGTGGCCGGCACGGCCGTCTCGACTGCGATCCAAGATCAATTCCCGCGTTTCAGTATAATCCGGCGAGTCCATTTATTCACGCGCCGCGGCGGACCCGGTCCGCACGGTCGCAATTTCGGGAATCCATCGATGTCCACACAGCGCAAGAACGTAGTCCGCTTCGACCTGCCGGTGAATCCGGCTTTTGACGAACGCCTGGCGCACGAGCCCGATATCGATCTCATGGTTTGCGCGCGCGGCGGCCCGGAGACCGCGGGATGGGCGGCGCTGGAACGCGCGCACGTCTATCACGTGTCCGCGGCCAAGGACGAGCTGCCGCGAACCTGGTTCGTCAGCGCCGAACTGCTCGCGCGCTGCCCCGCGCTGCTGTGCGTTTCTTCCGCCGGCGCCGGTTACGACACGGTGGACGTCGCCGCCTGCACCCGGGCCGGGGTCGCGGTGGTCAACCAGGCGGGCGGCAACGCCAATTCGGTCGCCGAACTCGCCCTGGGCCTGATGCTCGCGCTGTCGCGGCGCATCATCGAAATCGACCGGCGCCTGAGGCAGGAGCGGGGCTTTTCGCGCGAGGACGTCATGGGGCGCGAACTCGGCGGCAAGGTCCTGGGCATAGTCGGCATCGGCCACGTCGGCACCCGCGCGGCGGCTCTGGCACGGGCGTTTGGCATGACCGTGCTGGCGACAGACCCCTATCTGACCGAGGAGGAGATCGGCCGGCGCGGCGCCGAGTCCGTGTCGCTGAACGACTTGCTGGCGCGCGCCGACATCGTTTCCCTGCATTGCCCGCGCGCCAAGGACACCCTGGGGATGATAGACGCGCACACCCTGCAGCGGATGAAGCGCGGGGCGCTATTCATCACCACGGCGCGCGGCGGCATCCACGACGAGGCGGCCTTGCATGCCGCGCTGCAATCCGGCCATATCGCGGGCGCCGGGCTGGACGTCTGGGAGCAGGAGCCGCCGCCGCTGGACCATCCCCTGCTCAAACTCGATAACGTGATCGCAAGCTTCCATACGGCCGGGGTGACGCATGAAGCGCGGCGCAATATGGCGGCGATCGCCGCCGAACAGATTGTGGGCGTGCTCAAGGGCGGACGAGCGCCGCGCTTGATCAATCCCGAAGTGTGGCCCGCCTATGCTGCGCGCTTTGCAGCATTGCTGGGTGCGCCAGTGCAGGTGCTGGACTCGGAATAGCGAATTGCAGCCACAACACCGCGCTGTTCTGCCACACGGGACCTGACCGAATGAATGTCTCAGCCGAGCGCGTACGGCAACAGATCACGGCCATACTCACCGCCTGGGGTATGGATGCGGATCTGGTCCGATCCACCACCGAAGTGATGGTCGAGACCGATCTCGCCGGCATCGACTCCCACGGCATTCAGATGCTGATGCTATACGAGGAGTTGCGCGCCGCCGGCCGGCTCAACCTTCAGGCGCATCCCGCAGTGGTGCGCGAAGGCCCGGTCACCGCGCTGGTGGACGCGGATGCCGGGCTGGGCCATCCGGCCGGGGTCATGGGGATGGAACTGGCGATCAAGAAGGCGCAGTCCATGGGCGTCGGCGTCGTGTCGGTATTCAACTCCCACCATTTCGGTGCGGCCGGCTACTACGCGGCGCTGGCCGCGAACCAGGGCCTGATCGGGCTGGTCACCAGTTCCGCGCGCACCATCTGCGTCGTACCCACGCGCGCTGCGCTGCCGGTACTGGGCACCAACCCCATCGCATTCGCCGCCCCGGCGCGGCGCAACCGGCCCTTCATCCTCGATATCGCCACCAGCACGGTCGCCGCCAACAAGGTCAAGGTCTACGAGCTGAACCATAAGCCGCTGCCGCCCGGCTGGGTGCAGGACGAACATGGCGCACCCGTGACCGATGCGGCACTGGCGCGCGAAACCATATTCAAACGCGAGGGCGGCGGGCTGACGCCCATCGGCGGCACCGCGGAAATGCGCGGCCACAAGGGCTACGGCCTGGGCGTGCTGGCGCAAATCCTTTCTGCCACGCTCTCAGGCGGCTCCTTCGGTCCGATCCGGGTAAAGACGCAAGGCGCGGACGAACCGGACAACGTCGGGCATTTCTTCCTGGCCCTCGATCCGAAGATGTTCCGGCCCGAAGGAGCATTCGAGGATGACCTGGATGCGATCATCGACGTGCTGCACCAGACTCCCCCTGCCGATCCGGCTCTACCCGTCCTGGTGGCCGGCGATCCTGAGGCCGAAGAACGGGAACTGCGCCTGCGCCTAGGGATTCCGCTGCCGCAAGCCTTGGCGGACAAGATCCGCGCTGTCTGCCAGCGCTGTGGCGTGCCCTTCGTGCTCGAGTCGATAAGCGGCCAGCCTTGCGAATAGGCCGGCCCGTTCGCCCGCTACGCGGTCGGCCGGAGAACAGGTCTAGAATGCGGCCATGAGACGAACCATTTCCACAATGCTCGCCGCCGCCCTGCTGCTGGGCCTGTCCTGCGCCTGGGCCGCTCTGCCGGCCACGGGCACACCGGCGCCGGCCTTCAGTCTGGCCGATCAAGCGGGCAAGACACGCACCCTGGCCGAGTTCCGCGGGCAATGGGTGGTGTTGTACTTCTATCCCAAAGACGACACCCCGGGATGCACCGAGGAGGCGTGCAAGTTCCGCGACGACATCTACGCACTCAGCCAGATGGGCGCGCAGGTGATCGGGGTCAGCCTCGACGACAGCGCGAGCCACGCGCAGTTCGCGAAAAAATACAGCCTGCCGTTCCCGCTGCTCGCAGACCCCTCGGGGGCGGTCACCGCCAGCTATGGCGCACTGCCGCAGGGCAGCCGCTATGCCAAGCGCTACACCTTTCTCATCGACCCGGCCGGCAAGGCGGCAAAGATCTACACCAGCGTGGAGACGTCGCGTCATTCTGTCGAGGTGATCGAAGACCTGAAGCGCATGACAAAACGATGATCAAGGGCCTGGATTCATGCCGCGCCGCTCGCCTGCTTGCGTCCCTCGCCTTGCTGCTGACGCCGCTGTTCGCGTCGGCATTCGATCTTCAGGGCCATCGCGGCGATTCCTTTTTACGCCGCGCCGCTCGCTCGCTTGCGTCGCTCGCCTTGCTGCTAACGCCGCTGTTCGCGTCGGCATTCGATCTTCAGGGCCATCGCGGCGATTCCTTTTTACGCCGCGCCGCTCGCTTGCTTGCGTCGCTCGCCTTGCTGCTGGCACCGCTGTTCGCATCGGCATTCGATCTTCAGGGCCATCGCGGCGCGCGGGGCCTGGCCCCCGAAAACACGCTGCCGGCGTTCGCCGCCGCGCTGTCAGTCGGTGTCAGCACCCTGGAACTCGACACGGCGATCACCCGGGACGGCCTGGTGGTGGTCAGCCACGACGCGCGCCTCAATCCGGAGATCACCCGCGGGACCGACGGCCGCTGGCTCAACCCACCCACGCGCGCGGTACGCCAGCTTACGCTGGAAGAGCTGGAGCATTTCGACGTCGGGCGCATCAAGCCCGGCAGCGAATACAGCTACCGTTTCCCCGACCAGAAGCGCATGGACAAGGTGACCATGCCGACGCTGGCGCAGGTATTCCAGCTCGCGCGCCGCGCCGGCAACCATGAAGTGCGCTTCAACATCGAGATCAAGACGTCGCCGGACAAGCCCAACGACACGCTGGCGCCTGAAGATTTCGCCAAAACCCTGCTGGGGCTGATCGAGCGCGAAGGCATGAGTTCGCGCGTTACTATCCAGTCGTTCGACTGGCGGGCGCTGAAGGCGGTGCAGCAGCTGGCGCCGAAAGTTCAGACCAGCTACCTGAGTTCGCAGCAGCGCTCTCTGGACAATATCGGCGCCGAAGCACAGGGAGGCTCGGCCTGGACCGCCGGCGTTCAGTTGAGCGATCACGGCTCGATACCGAAAATGGTGAAAGCCGCCGGCGGCGCGATCTGGTCGCCCTACTACCCCGAGTTGCGATCCGAACTGGTGAAAGAAGCGCACGAACTCGGCCTGCAGGTGATCCCGTGGACGGTGAACCAGGTGGAGGACATGGCCCGCCTCATCGACTGGGGTGTGGACGGCCTCATCACCGACCGGCCCGACACCCTGCGCGAGGTGCTGGCGGAGAAGAAACTGCTCTTGCCGAAACCGACACCGGTCGCGCCCTGAGGCCAGACCGGGCGCGGCTCCGGTCTTTCTACTTCCGCCCGCCCGGTTCCAGCATGCGGTAGATCTCGGTATGGTCGGCCGCGCCGCTCAGTTTCGCTTCCGCGGCGGCCCAGGATCCGAGCAGGACTTCGCCCAGCAGCGTCTGCGTACCCAGGCTTTTCGCCAGATCGGTGGCGATGTTGATGTCCTTCTTCATCAATCCCAGGCTGAAACCCGAATTGAACGAGCCCGGAACGATGAACTGCATCAGCTTGTTCTCGGTGCTGTTGTTCTTGCCGGTCGACGCGTTCAGCACGGCGACGATCTTGTCCGGCGCGATGCCGAAATCGGCGCCCACCTTCAGCGCCTCGCAGGCCGCAAGCAGGCCCGCCGCCGAGACGTAGTTGTTGAGCGCCTTCATCGCATGCCCCGAGCCCAGCATCCCGGTTTCGATGACCGACTTGCCCATGGTGAGAAACAGCGGCTTGACCCGGGCAATGACCGCCGGGTCGCCGCCGGCCATGATCGCGAGCGATCCGTCGACGGCGCGTTTCACCCCGCCCGAGACGGGCGCGTCGATCAGGTCCACGCCCGCCGACTTGAGCCGCGGCCCGAGCTCGCGCGTCACCGACGGACTGGAGGAGCTCATGTCGATGACGATGGCACCCGGTTTCAGGTGCGCGGCCAGGCCGCCGTTCTCGCCGTACAACACCTTTTTCACCACGGCGCTGTCCGGAAGCATCAGGATCACGACGGCGCACGCCCGCCCGACGTCGGCGAGGCTGTTCGCTGCCACGACGCCGCTCACCGCGCACAGGGGCTGCAGCGCGGCGGGCGACGCATCATAGGCATGCACCGGGTAGCCGTGGCTGGCGACCCGCGTCGCCATCGGCAGGCCCATCTTGCCGATGCCGATGAAGCCGACAGCGTACTTCCCTTCGCCGGGGCTCATTTCTTGCTGTCGATCTCGGCGAAGACTTCTTTCGCCGCGCGCATCGCATCGATCCCCGCGGGCACGCCGCAATAAATCGCCGCCTGCAGAAAGACTTCGCGGATCTCGGTCCGGGTGATGCCGTTGTTCAGCGCACCCAGAACATGCAGTTTGATTTCGTGCGGCCGGTTCAGCGCGGTCAGCCAGGCAAGATTGAGGAAGCTGCGCGTCCTGCGGTCGAGTTCCGGCCGGGTCCAGACCGCACCCCAGCAGTATTCGGTGACCAGATCCTGCATCGGCTTGCTGAACTCATCCGGGGCCTTCACCGATTTGTCGACATATTCCGCCCCCAACACGGCCCTTCTGACCGCCAGCCCTTCGTCGTAGCGTTTCTGATCCATGGTTTTCTCCTTTGGTGATTGAATGGTCAAAGCGGTATCCGGCCTCCTATTGGTGCGCGGCGTCCGGGCCAAGCAAGGCGGCACGGAATCGAATCTTCAGCAACGAACCGTCGCGCGGCGGCAGCACCAGCGGCAGTTTCTCGGGGTCGATCTTGACCTGGGCGAACACGGCGCCTTCCCCGGCGTAAATGCGCTTCTTCAGCCGCGACAATTCCGCCGGCGCGCGCACCATGAGCGTATGCGCAATGCCGGCGGCCTTGGCCATCCCGGCGAGGTCTACGCCGTGGCCGGTATGCGTTTCCTGCTGGCCGGTCTCGCCATAGCGCTCGTTGTCGAGGACCACGATGGAGAGATTGCGCGGCGCCTGCACGGCAATGGTGGCCAGCGCGCCCAGCCCCATGAGCATCTCGCCGTCCCCGGTGATCACCAGCACTTTCTTTTTCGGCTGCGCCAGCGCGAGGCCGAGCCCGACCATCGCCGCCCCGCCCATCGCGCCCCACAGCGGGAAATTCAATTCATGATCGCCCGCATTGGTGGTGTCCCAGGTGGGTGCGCCCAAGCCGCTGACTACCAGAGTATCGCCGCGGTTCTGCAGCAGTTCCTTCACGACTTCACGACGATGCAATAACTTGCTCATTTGGGCGCGCTCCGGGTGAGTTTTCTGAAGTCCTTGGCGCCGGACACGCGCTGACCGATCAGCAGTGCCACCGGGCGATAGGTATTGAAGGCGAGGCGTGCCGCGCTGGACACCATCTCCGTCACGTCCTCGGCACTGTCGGCGCGCTTGACGATCACGCCCATCGCTTCGAACACGGCCTGCGTCGCATTGCCCATGGGTATCTGTGCCGGGTTGAATTCGCCATAGTCGCCGCGCATGGTGACCAGCATCAGCAGCGGAAACTGGCAGGCGATAGCCAGGGTGAGCATATTGACGCAATTGCCCACGCCGCTGCTTTGCATCAGCAGCACGCCTTTCTCGCCGCCGAGCCAGGCCCCGGCAAGCAGCGCCACGCCCTCTTCTTC
>JAJZUN010000094.1 GCA_021848555.1 Pseudomonadota bacterium
TCGCTGAAAGCCTTATGCCATGCGGCGTTCCGAGGGGTGTGTTACTCGGAGGTGTCAAAGTCGGGTTTCACTCGCGGATTGAAGCGCGCGCCACCAGCGTCGGCTTCAGCTGATCTCTGTCTGGGCGCGCGGTCAAACTAATTGCAGGTCGCGGCAGCGATTTGCTGCGCCTTGGCCATTTCCTGGGCGATTTGCTGCTCATCCAGAAAGACGCGTTCGCCGTTCTCGTCGATGCGCATTTGACGTCCGCCTATCTGCAGATTGACCACCGCCTGCCGCGCGCGTTTGCAGTTTTCCGCTTTCTCGCGCGCCGCGGCTTGCTTTTTCGTCTCTTCCTCCTGCGCTTTGGCCGCATCCATCTGACGCTTGCGGAATGCCTGTTCCTGATCGGCCAAGGTCTTGGGTCCGACCTTGGCCGCATCCTCATTGGCCGCGCCTTTGACCTCGCTCGCTGCGGGCTCGCCCCCGGTCTCGGTCGAAGGAGGACTCGCCTTCCGGCCTTGCTTGGTGACAGGCTGCCGCGCTTGAACGCCCGGCGGCAACAGCGAACTCGCGGGATAGTTGGCACGGTCGAGAGCGGCATTGTAGGTTGCAGCCTCGAAACCCCGATACACCTCGCGCCCCACGGTCATTACGGGAACCGCAGTTTCGCCGGATAGCTGTTTCAGTTGCGCCAGGTCCGCTTCATCGGCAACGGTTGCTTCGCGATAGGGCACGCCGCGCTTGCTTAGCAACGCGCGTGCCTGGCTGCAGATCTCCTTGCACAGGTCGGCAGTGTAAAGCGTAACCGGATAGTCCCGAACTGCCTGCTGCAATGTGTAAGGCAAGCCTGCCGATGAATCCTGCCCGACAGGCCTCGATTGCTTTTGTACATTCCTGGCGCCGGGCGCCGGTGCCCGGTCGGAGTAATGCACCTTGCCGCGCTCGTCGACCCAACGGTACATTTGCGCCTGGGCGAGCACAGGGAGCAGCAGAAGAAGTGCGACAAATTGCATGCGCATTGGTGACCTCTGACCCTCCAACTTTCCAGTTTGATCGTGGCGCGGTGTTGCCGTCGCGCATCCTTGGGTATTCAGATCTCCAGGACCGCCGCGTCTATCTTCATCCTTCGCGGGCTTGGTCCAACCCATGCTCAGCTGTCCCCTTTGATGTATTTATAGGTGCGCGTGCGCGTCCTGTTGATCGGCGGCGTTATCTTGCTCGGCTTGATCGGGGAAGCCGAACCTCCGTCGCGCTGGACCGCGCCGATCAGAACCGCCGTCGGCACGCCGTCGATGGGCACGAGGCCGATCACGGGCGAGGGCGGCAGCCCGCCGCCCGCGAACGCGGTCGAACGCGAGCCGCCACAAGCGGCATTGTTCGCGGTTCCTATCGCGCCCGACCCATTGAACAGATTGACGAAGTAACCCCGCGCTTCGCCGAGCCTGGTGTTGCACGACAATCCACTGGAGAATGGCCGATTGGTGCTGAAGGCGACCATGCCGCCGACGATCACGGCGGCGGTGACGCCCTGTTCGCCGGTTACGCCGTTCGCATTTTTATCTCCATACTGATTCAAATCCATGAACCAGCCTTTCTTGTCCGTGTTGCTAAGCAGGTTGCGGCTGGTGCACGTCGCATCAGTGAGAGCCGTCTGATTAAGCATATCGGCACCATCCAGATCGACTGCCGCAGTGCTGGGGGTCGAGTTCAGGCTGTCCTTGTAGACATAGGCCTTGTTCGGGTACGGGAGCGAGGTGTAGGGATAATCGGTGATCAGCGGATGTTCGCGATCGCCCGACACTATCGCAAGGTAGGTCGAGGTCCCGCTCGGAAACAGTCCGGGGCCGAACAGGAACTTGCGCCCCTGGCCGGTATAGGCGACTCTATGCATGAACCAGTGGGTGGCGTCGCTGGTGTTGTTGATCGAGGTGGGGTAGGGCAGTGCTGTTGGGGTGCTCGGAGAACTGACGAAATCTATCCGATAGATATTCCCGCCGACGTCGGCAACATAAGCGTAATCGACCAGGCCATCGTTATTGATGTCGATCATATTGACGTCCGCCGCCACGGCGCGCGTGGTGGCGAATGAAGTAATCAGGGCGCCGGTGTCGGCATCCATGAAATAGACCGCATTGCCTTTGGTCGAGCCGCAAGAGGGCGTGACCGCCTGCGCGTCTTCGCAGCTGTCGTAGCCCCCACCCATCACCACCACCGGCTTGGTCTCCCTATCCGGCGAGTAGCCGTTGATGAAGGCGACGTTCGGGGTGGACCAGGTTTGCCCCATCTGCGCGAATCCGGCATCGCAGGTGCCGCCGGTGCAACCGTGCCGCCATTTCAGCGTCGGGTTGCTGGTAGGGTCGGTGACATCAAAGGCATAGATCATCCGGCCGCCTCTGCGCTGGGTCGGATAGATCCAGACCGGCGGATTGGTTCCGGCCGCGCCCTGATAGATGCCGATCGAGCCATCGAAAAAGTAGTCTTTTGGACCGAAGTTCTTGGTTGCCTCGGTATGATAATTGACGCCGGGACCATTGTCCATCAGCCGCTGCAGCTTGGTGTTGGTGGCGTAGAATTCGGGGGCGACGTAAGCCCAGCGTTCCTTGCCGTTCGAGGCATCGACCGCGTGCAGCATGCCGTCGTTCGTGCCGTAATAGACCGAGACCCCGGCCGCTCCATAGTTGACCGGCAAGGGCCGCGAATGCACCACGTCCCCATGGATCGAGGGGCGCGTCTGGTTGGGGTTGGTGCTGGCGTTGTACAGGCCGGTATTGTTGCCGGGGTCGGCGGGGGTGGTGGCGGGGGTGGAGTTGATGACATCCGCGCCCTTGGTGAAATTGACCAGATCAGCACCCAGGCCGCTGCTGGTCGTAGTGAAAGCGACCAGCGAAGAACTCGTCCCGGTGAGCACATTGCGGTTCGCCGTCGTCCAGGTGGGCGTCGCCCCGGGGTTGTTGCCCTTGCGCAGGACTTCGGCAACGGCTCCTTTTTCCACCGTCGGGCCGTCCGGAAGGTCCGAATATACGGCGCCGGATATTGCCGACAATGTTGTGGCATCGCATTTGCTGGCAGGATCAGGATTGACGACAATGTTCGCCCAGTAGTTCTTGGTCGAGTCCGTCGGCCAGAGCGAGCCGGTGGTCCAGAAGCTGGCGGCGCAATCGTCGATGAAGCCGGTGAGCACGTTGGTGGCCGGTTTGTTGTTCTTGGCGACGAGATCGAGGTCGCCGCTGGCGACTTTGCCGATCGCATACTGCTTGAGGTTGCCGTACCAGCGCGGATTGGCGTCCGGGTCGGGCCGGAACATGCCGATGAACACCTGGTTTGCATTCTGGGTGCGGTTGGTCGCGTTGACCGGCAGACTGGCCGAAGCGAAGGTGGTGTTGACCGACTGGATTTCGATCAGAATTTTCTTCAGCGCAGTGACGATGGCCTCCTCGTTCCTCGCGGCAAAATATTTGCCACCGCCCACCCTGGCCATGCTCATGTACAGTTCCGTTTCTTCGGCGTTTTGCTGCGCGTTGAACACATCGATGGTGTAGGTCGTGATCGTCTGTTTGATGGTATCGGTCGCGCTGGCTGTATTGATCGCGTGGGGCCGATGCATGAACTGCGCCCATTCATCCGCGTTGGCGGCCGTGCTCGGTGTGATGAATGTTCCTGTCGGCGTGACGTTGGTGCCGGTGAATGTGCCGGTCACCATGTAGCGCGCGGTGCCCGAGGTGCACTGGTCTGCGCTGGCACTGGGGGCGCCGCTGGCGCAGCTGTTATAGGCGCCGCACGCGCCGGCGAATTCCCCCACGGGGCTGCTGGTGGCACTGTACGCATCGCTGCCACTCGGATAGCACTGCACGGTGTCGCCGAGCGTGGTCGGTGTGCTGACGGAACCGGCCGTGGTGATGGTCTCTTTTGTATACGTCTGGGTCACATCGTATTTGTAGTTCGGGGTGCTCGTGGTCGTGGTGGCTACCGAGGTCACGTGTTGTGTCACGGTTACGCGTTTGCCGCTCGAGCAATCGTTGACGGCGGCAATGGCGCCGTCATAGCCGGTAATTGTGTACCGGATGGTGGTGTTCCCTGAGACCGAGTAAGGATCGGGGTAGCTGCTCGGGAGCGTGCCGTGATCAGTGGTGGGCCATTGATTGATGCTCGAATAACAACCCGTCGATGGACTGGTAATGCTGAGTAAATTAGTGACCGGGTTAGTGGCTGGGGCGACTGCAGGTGCGAGGGCAACCGTCGGGGGGCAGTCCTGGGTGACGGCTGTGCTTGGGCTGGTGCTGGCCGTATAGCGGACGTTGGTATAGTTGATTTGCGTGGTCGTCCCGGCGACCGTCGTAACTGAATTTACCGGGTCGATCAAGCCGCCCTTGTCTCCGGCGGCGTCGCTGGCGCTGGGGCTGGCGTGACAGCCCGAGATGCCTTTGGTCGGGTTGGCGGCGTTGATTCCCCCGTCGCTGGTCGGCGTGCCGCCCGTGACGGTATAGCCCACCACCGAGTAGCGCTGCGTCCCGCTCGGGCAGGCCGCCCTCGTGGGGGTGGAGGTGCTGCTGCAGCTGCAACTCGCGTAGAGCCCCCCGGCGGCGCATTGCGCGGCGTAGTCCGTGGTGGTGCAGGCGGACTGGCTGGCAACGCATTGCGAGTCATAGCCGAGGTTGTCCACTGTGGTTGAGGTCACCATGCTAAAGGCCGGGACCTGCAATTGCGGGCTGGCGCTGCCGCCCAGTGCGGCGAGCGCGGTCCCGTTTGCGGCAGTGTCGGCGGCCGGGCCGCTCGCATTCGGGTTGCCGATGAATATGACGAAGTTCCGGCCGCAGGCATTGGCATCGGACAGCGGGGATTTGAACCGGGTGTAGGTGGACGTGTAGCCGTTGGGGTCGGCCTTGGCTGCCAGTACGGCCTCCGGAGAAACGGCATTGGCGCCGGCGAAATAATTGTATGCGTCGTACATCAGGTTGCCGTATTCCGTGCCGGAGTTCTTCTTTTCGTCCGGATCGGTGACATTGTTGAAAATCGTGTTCAATTGCTTGCTGAAGTTGCTCTTGTTGGCATCGGTCATCGGCACCACGGCCTGGCGGATGAAGCCGCCGGTGGCGGTGGCGGGATTGCCGGTGACGAATTCCATCAGGCCGAGATTCACTTCGCTGCCGATGCTGCCGAGGACGGTGTTGATGGCGCGTGCTTCGGACTGGCCCTGTTGGAGGCCACCGGGCCATTTCTGGTTCATTCTCGACCAGTTGGATGTATTGTCGAGAACGATCAGGATTTTCGGGTTTGCGTTCGAGCCGGCGCCGGCGCCGGTGAATATGTCGATATCTTCAGCCGCGGACTGAGTCGGGGCAAAGGCTGCCGCGGCGCACAGCAGCAGCGCCGGCAGCGCTTGTTGGGTCGAGCGTTTCATGACATTGCTCCCGCAAAAAATCAGGCCGTTCAACGAAATTGCCATCAGCAGGGCACCAGACTGCAAACGGTATCGGCAGGCACCTGCACTGACACCCCCTGGTGCAGTTCCACGGACGTATTGGTGGCCGCCTCCTTGGCTTCGACCTTGAGGTCGTACAGCATCGCCGCACAGAGCGAATTGCCGGTGGCCGCGCCGACGATGCCGAAGCTCTGGGCCTGCCCGAGCGTGCAGCCGAGTTGATCCGACTTGCTCAGATCGAGAGCGCTGCTCTTCTTGATAAATGCTTGCACCAGGGTCGGCGTGATGGTGACGGCGACATCCGCGGTTCCGTCGCCATTGACATCGACCGTGGACGCCGAAGCGACGGAGACGCTGCCCGGCTTGCTGATGGCGGCTTCCACCGCCTCTTCTGCGGCGCGCACGGTTTCGCTGCGAAACTGCATGTTGCCGACGATCTGCAGGTTGCTCTTGCCCAGTTTGAAACTGGTGATCGCCATGAGCGTCAGCAATACCAGCATGATCAGGCCGATCAGCAGGGTGGCGCCTTTCTGGCGTCGCAGCGGAGTCCTCATGGCGCGCGCCGTCCGGACGGGTTGTCGAGTCTCACTGCAGCGTTGTAGGCGTGCCGTTTGTACATGTCGCCATAAGTTCCGGTGGCTGGAAAGACGTTGCTCGTGCCGTCCGCCTTCAGGCCCAGCGTGTAGGTCTTGCTGTCCGTGTGCCCGGGCGATTTTTCGATATTCCGCGCCAGCAGGTTCACCTTGACTGCATAAGTTCGAAGCCAGCAACTGGTGGTGCTCAAGGCAATGGTGGGTGTCTCGCCCACGGGGCAGTTGGCCGCGTTGGGATCGGCGGTGTAGCCATCGACCTTGCCATCGTCGTTCTTGTCGATGCCGTATTCGAGCTGGAGAGTCTCAATGCCCTCGACCAGCGGGGCAATGGTGAAACCGGAGGCCCCCAGTTCGGCGCGCTTGAGGGTGGGGATGCCATCCCCGGCGGCGTTGTTGTTGGCGACATAGTAGATGTGCGTCAGGTAGCGGCGATAATCTGCCTGAGTTCCGGCCGTGCAGTTGAGGGGGCGCCGGTTCATGGCCGACGCCGTGGTGTCGGTGCCCAGGACGAAGTACGCCTGGTAATCCTTGGCCGAAGCCGGGTAGCCTGAATTCTTTGCAAGCTCGGTCGCTTGATAACAATTGGAGGACTGGAAGTAGGGCGCCCCGCTGATCACCGCATCGCAGCCTGACTCTTTGGTGGGCCCTGCGACGCAGGTGCTGACCCGGCGAATTACCAGGATGTCGGAACCGGCGCGCGCGTCGCTCACGCAGGAGGGGATGGTCGCGGAGTTGTCGTAGCCTTGCACATGGAAAAAAAACGAGCTTTGCAGATTATTGGGGGCGTCGGCGGGGTTGACGCTGGTAATGCAGGGGTTGGGCATGGCGGTCATGGCGGGCTCGTTAACCGCGGGGGTGGCTGAGGGGTCCGCGTAAGCGCCCAGGGGCGGGTTGTTGGGCTTTATGACGGATCCGTAGGGATCGAATGCCGCAAGAAAGCCGGCCATGCGCAGGTCTTCGGTCAGCAGCGTCATCGCGTAACGGCCGCTCTCGATCTGGCGGTTGCTGCGTTCGATTTCGCTGCGTGCCTGACTGTTCTTGACAAAAATCGAGACGAGCCCGCTCATGATCAGCAGGCCCAGGGTGATAGCGATCATCAGTTCGATGAGCGAGAAGCCTCTCTGGAATGCGCGGCGGTGTTTGCTTAGAGGCCGTTTCAGCCTTGCCGGAATGACCCCTGCCCCAGGGAGGGATGAGGACTTGTATGCCCTCATTTCGCAATGAGCTTTTGGCGGGAGAAGCTTCGTCATATCTGTCATCCGGTAACGATTACTCGCACGCGGGCAAGCCTATCGACACGCGCGCCGAAACGACGCGCCGGAGGCGATCATCGCTGCCAAAAGAGCCTTGACCGCAGAGTGCGCTGGGGCTGCTGGTCGCGTTCAAGCCCTGCCAGGCAACGCTGACCAGATAAATGCCGGGCGTGCACGTGCCAGGCGCAGTGTTCTGGGACTGAACCGGCGTGACGCATCCGAGCGCGCCGATCATCCCGCCTACTTTCGAGGTGCCGCTGGTCTCGGCCGCCCCTTTGAGCGCATTGCTCCACTCGCACTGATCCCGTAAAACCCCTGCTGCCTTGGCAGAGCAGTCTGCAGGCTGGGAATCCCCCGTTCCAATGGTGGTAGGCGCAGCGGGCGGAACGGTCGCGGGGAGGAGGACGTAACTGGCGGCGGCATCGCGGTTTGCATTCATGCGTTCGACCATGTCGTTCAGCAGGAGCACAGCCTGGCCGCGCTGGTAGGACTCCATCTCGGCGATGAATATTTTGCCTTGCAGGCCGGCCAGGCCGAGCATGCCGAAAGCCAGAATGACAATCGTGACCAGCACCTCGAGCATGGTAGTGCCTTGCTGAGACTCATCACGGCGTCGGCGCTGGGCTAACATGCCGACGCTTTCACGTAGGGGCGCCCGCTCAAGTCAACGCTAACACAGCGTTGGTCGGAAACGCCGGCAGCGCTGATATTGAACGCCGGCGCAACGCTACCCTGTATGCGGCCGGAACTCCGGTAGGTCACGCTGTCTGGTCCGGTAGCAGTCAGGCCGGCGAAAGCGGAGTGGACTTCGATGTAGTTGCCGGCGTGGTCCGGATCTGCAATCTGCCAGCCATTCTCCCAGGACCCTGCCGTCGTGGGCGACAGGGTCACGTCCCTGTTGCGCTTGACTGCCTCGCTTCGTGCCAGCGTCAGCGATGCATTGATGTCGGTTGCCATGGACTTCATTCTCTGGCTCTTGATGAGCTGGCTGAATGAGGGGGCGGCCAACGAAGCCAGAATGCCGATGACGGCGACCACCAACAGCAGCTCCGTCAGGGTGAACCCCGGCTGGCCGGCCCCCAGGCGGCTGGATTGTCTGCGGCAGGATTTCATCCCGGTTTGCTACCAACTGGTTGCAGGTAGTTTCGTGCCGGCCTGGTCGATCGACAGCGTCGGCTCATTATTCTTGTTCTGGCGTCCCTTCGGCGTGGCCGTGATTTTGAAGGTGGGCGGTGTCGCGCCCGGCGGGTCGAAAGCGATGTCGTAATACGGGGAAACTTCGGCTGGA
>JAJZUN010000095.1 GCA_021848555.1 Pseudomonadota bacterium
GCCCGGGGTCAAGGCGGTGGTCACGCGCGACGATTTCGCCGAGATGCCGGACGAGATGGCGCCGGTGGGCGAGCTCATGATCAATTTCCGCGACGTCACGCGCAACATGATGGCGCGCGAGAAGGCGCTCTACGACGGCCATCCGGTGGCAGCGGTGGCGGCGACCACCGAATCGGTGGCGCAGGCGGCGCTGGCGCTGATCAAGGTGGAGTACGAGGTGCTGCCGCATGTGATCAACGTGGTCGAGGCGATGCAGCCCGGCGCGCCGCTGCTGCACGAAAGCCAGTTCACCCAAGGGGTCAAGCCCAGGCCGGAGCGCGCCTCCAATGTGGCGAAGCGGCTGGAGTTCGGCCGCGGCGACGTCGCGGCGGGCTTCGCCGCGGCCGATGTGATCGTCGAGCGCGAGTTCAATACCCAGCCGGTGCACCAGGGCTATATCGAGCCGCAGGCCTGCCTCGCAAGCTACAGCGCCGACGGCCAGGCGGAGCTGTGGACTTCGACCCAGGGGCACTTCGTGTTCCGCGCGCAATGCGCCAAGGTGCTGCAGATGGAGGTGTCGAAAATCCGCGTCACGCCGACCGAAATCGGCGGCGGCTTCGGCGGCAAGAACAACATCTACAACGAGGCGCTGGCGATCGCGCTGTCGCGCAAGTCGAATCATCCGGTGAAAATGGTGATGACGCGCGAGGAAGTGTTTCGCGGCACCGGTCCGACGCCCGGGGCCAACGTCAAGGTGAAACTCGGCTGCACTAAAGACGGGAAGATCACCGCCGCGGAGGCGGAACTGAATTTCCAGGCCGGGGCGTTTCCCGGCTCGCCGGTGAACCAGGCCTCGATGTGCGCCTTCACGCGCTACGATCTCGAAAACGTGCGCGTCGTCGGCAACGACGTCACCGTGAACCGGCCCAAGGTCGCGGCCTATCGCGCGCCGGGCGCGCCGATCGCGGTGTTCGGCGTCGAGAGCGTGATCGACGAGATGGCGAAGAAACTCGGGCTGGATCCGATCGAATTCCGCCTGAAGAACGCCGCCAGGGAAGGCACTCAGACTTATTACGGCCCGAAGTTCGGTGCCATCGGCTATATCCAGACGCTGGAGGCCGCGCGCGCGCATCCGCACTACTGCGCGCCGCTGGGTCCGAACCAGGGCCGCGGCGTCGCCACCGGTTTCTGGTTCAACATCGGCAACGAAACCACCTGCTCGCTCAATCTGCAGGAGGATGGAGGCCTGACGCTGAACCTGGGGACGATAGACGTCGCCGGCGGTTCGCGCGCCTCGATGGCGATGATGGTGGCGGAGGAACTCGGCATCGCCTACGAGCGTGTCCGGCCGGTCGTGGGGGACACCTCGACGCTGGGCTTCAACTTCCTCACCGCGGGCAGCCGCAGTACTTTCGCCAGCGGCATGGCTTGCGTCATCGCGAGCCGTCAGGTGATCGAAAAGCTGCGGCAGCGCGTCGCCAGGATACGCGAGGTGCCGCTGGAAGCGGTGGCGTGGAAAGACGGTCAGGCGCGCCCCGTGGACGGCGGCGTCGCGCAGTTCGCGCCGATGTCGCTGGCCGAGGTCGCGCGCATGGCCGGCAAGACCGGCGGCACCATCGCCGGTCACGCCGAAATCAACGCGCAGGGCGCAGGGCCTGGATTCGGCGCGCATATCGTCGATGTCGAAGTGGACCGGCAGACCGGCGCGGTCAGGGTCCTGCGCTACACGGTGGTGCAGGACGTGGGCAAGGCGATTCATCCGGCCTATGTCGAAGGCCAGATGCAGGGCGGCGCGGTACAGGGCATAGGCTGGGCGCTGAACGAGGAATACGTCTACGGCGACGACGGCGTGCTGCAGAATCCCGGCTTCCTCGACTATCGCATCCCGGTCGCCTCCGACCTGCCGCGCATCGATACCGTCATTGTCGAAGTGCCCAATCCCAACCATCCCTACGGCGTGCGCGGCTGCGGCGAGGTGCCGATCATCGCGCCGATGGCGGCCATCGCCAACGCGATCGAGAACGCGACCGGCCTGCGACTGTGCGAACAGCCGTTCTCGCCGCCGCGCGTATTGCAGGCGCTGGATCAAGCGGTCGCCGCGAGAGGCTGAGGTCTTGGCCAGGATCACTCTGTCGAGCAATCTGGCGCCCTACACCGATGGCGAGCTGGAGCTGCGCCTCGAAGTCAGCAACGTGCGCCAGCTGTTTCAGGCGCTGGGCGAACGCTATCCGGAGCTGCAGCCCTACCTTGAGGCGGGCATCGCCGTCGCGATCGACAACGAGATCTATCAGGACGCCTTGCTGCAGCCGATAGCGCGCGACAGCGAGGTCATGCTGATCGAGAAAATCGCGGGCGGCTAGGGTGACGTCCCGGCCCCGGTCTCCCGGATTGCACCAGACCGCCGCCCTGGCCCGCGTTTCGCCCTACCTGCTGCTCTCGGCCACCATCCTGTTCTGGTCGCTGAACTGGATTGCCGGACGCGCGTTGCGGGACGACGTGCCCTCGTATTCGCTCGCGTTCTGGCGCTGGGTGATGGCGAGCCTGCTGCTGCTGCCGTTCGCCTGGCCGCATCTGGTGCGCGGCTGGCCGGCGCTGCGCCGCTCGTGGAAAATCATGCTCGTGCTCGGTGTGCTGGGCACCACGTTCTGCAATCTGACCTCGTACACCGGGCTCAAGTACACCACTGCCGTCAGCGGTTCCATCCTCAACTCCTTCGTGCCGGTGCTGATCATCGCCATCTCCTGGGCTTTTCTCGGACAGCGCCTGCGCGCCTCGCAGTGGGCGGGCGTGGCGCTGTCCCTGATCGGCGTGCTGGTCATCGTCGGCCGCGGCGACCCGAGGGTGATCCTGTCGCTCTCGCTCAATCTCGGCGACCTGTGGATCCTCGCCTCGACGCTGCTGTGGGCGCTGTACACGGTATGCCTGCGCTGGCGGCCGCAGGAACTGCACCCGCTCGGCCTGTTGGGCGCGAACGCCATCGTCGGCGTGGTGGCGATGCTGCCGGTGTACCTGTGGTCGCTGGCCCAGGGCCTGCACATCACCTGGTCTGCCGGCGCGGTGGCCGGCCTCGCCTATGTCGGCGTGTTCCCGTCGGTGGTTGCGTACATTTTCTGGAACAACGCGGTGACGCGCGTCGGGCCGAACAAGGCCGGCATGTTCATGCATCTGATGCCGGTGTTCGCGAGCCTGCTCGCGATCGCCTTCCTCGGCGAGCGCCTGCACCTGTTCCATGTCGCAGGCATGGGGATGATACTCGGCGGCATCTGGCTCACCAGCCGCGGCGACAATCCCGAAGCCCTGGCCGGGATGGAGAACTGAAAGCTGCCGCGTAGCGGGCCATTGAACAAGGGGGCGACGCCCCCTTGTGATCCCCCAAGTTAGATGAAGCCCTGATTGCGTCACGGACTCAATCAGGTCTTTCCTAGAGATTAGTCCTCCAGGGTGAAACCCACCTTGATGGTCACCTGCCAGTGCGCCACTTTTCCGTTTTCCACGTGGCCGCGCGTCTCCACGACCTGGAACCAGTGGATGTTGCGCAGCGAGAGCGATGCTTTGGCGATGGCGCCGCTGACGGCATCCTCGATGTTCTTGGTCGAGGATCCGGTGAGTTCGATGTGTTTGTAGACGTGGTTGCTCATGCAGTTCTCCTGAAGAAATAAGCGGCCGGAGGCCGCGCCGCAGCGGTTCCGGGGCAGGGCAATTGTCCATCATTTTTCCCGCCGGCGCTGCATGACGATGCCGCCGCCCCGCAGCAATTGCGGCGGGCGTGCCGCCGCATATCTGCAATAATGCCGCCCATGCCGCATCCGCAGAACCGCAGCGCAGCCCCCGCGCCGACTGACATTCGGGCACGGCTGTTGAGCGGGCCTATCCTGGCGACGATGCTGCGCCTGTCGGTGCCCAATGTCGCCTTGGTCTGCGCCCAGGCGGCGGTCAATGTCGCCGAGACTTATTTCGTCGGACGCCTGGGTACGGATGCGCTCGCCGGCGTCTCGCTGGTGTTCCCGATTGTGATGCTGATGCAAATGATGTCGGCCGGCGCCATGGGCGGGGGCATTTCCTCCGCGATCGCCAGGGCGCTGGGCGGCCACCGCAAGACCGATGCCGAAGCGCTCGCCTGGCATGCGGTGCTGATCGCACTGGCGCTGGGCGCGTGCTTCACGATCGCGGCGCTGGCATTCGGCCCGGGTCTGTATCGGCTGCTCGGGGGGCACGACAGGAGCCTGGACTACGCCCTCGTATACTCGAACATCGTGTTCGGCGGGGCGGTGTTCGTATGGTTGACGAACAGCCTGGCGAGCGTGCTGCGCGGCAGCGGCGACATGCGCTCGCCGGCCGTGGTCATGGTGGCCGGCGCGGTGATCATGATCGCGGTGTCGCCCTTGCTGATATTCGGGGCCGGGCAGATGCCCGGCCTGGGGCTGCGCGGCGCGGCCCTGGCGCTGGTCATCTACTATCTCGCCGCCTGCATGGTTCTGGGCTGGCGCATCCTGCGCGGCGCGACGCTGGTTTCCCTGCACCCCTGCCGGGCTGGCTGGCGCTATTTCGGCGAAATACTGAAAGTCGGCGTGCCGGCCTGCGTGCATGCCGCGCTGATCAATACGGCCGTCGCCGTGACGACCGGCTTCGTCGGCGTCCACGGGGCGGCGGCGCTTGCCGGATATGGCATAGGCGCGCGCCTCGAATACCTGCAAATCCCCATCGTATTCGGTCTGGGGGCCACGCTCGTCGCCATGGTCGGCACCAACGTGGGCGCCGGCCAGCTGGAGCGCGCGCGCAGGATAGCCTGGACCGGGGGGCTGTTCGCCGCGGCCGTGTGCGGCGCCATCGGCGCGGTGGTGACCGTCGCCCCTGGGGCTTGGGCCGGCATGTTTACCCGCGACCCCGAGGTGCTCGCCGTCGCCACGCAATATTTCCACGTCGCCGGGCCCAGCTATGCCTTCCTCGGCCTGGGGATGGCGCTGTACTTTTCATTTCAGGGTACCGGACGCATGCTCTGGCCGCTGCTGTGCGTCAGCGTCCGCATCCTGATCATTGCGGCAGGCTGCGCGCTGGCGACGCAGGTGTTCGCGTTCGGGCTCGGCGGCCTGTTCGCCGTGACCGCGATGGCCCTGGTGGTGTTCGGGGCGATGTATGCAGTGGGGGTCAGGCGCTACTTCGCCAAGGCCAGGCAACTGGAGCGCTGACAGCGCCGCGCGGGCGCGGGCAAAAAAATAGGCCGACGAACACGGTTCGGCAGCCTATGAAGAACGGTCAGCCGGCAGTACTGCCGGCGACAACCGCTCACGCTCACTGCTGGGACTCGACTCGCTTGACGTGTTCCGTCACTTGCGCAGTGCGGTCCGGCTCTTCGTGGTCTCCCCTCCTCGTCAAATGCGGGCAACCCGGGCTAAGGCCTGTGTTCTTTGAACTGCCGTCCAGTCCGCTAGCCTAGGCGGAACATATCATATTCCTGGAATCAATATTGTGAAATACTATCAGGGTACGCCCTGGCGTTCCGGCAAGCCGCGTTCCTGAGGCCGGCGGTCTGCCAGGCGAATTCGTTGAATTGGCACGACAATCCGCGATGGCGACGTTCTGCTTCTCACTTGATGCGGCGCAGCGAAATGGAAAAGCACCCAGTAGGCGATCCCGGCAAGCGCCAAAAGCGCTCGCGCGTTCCATCCGCTGCGCCTTCAGGCAGCCAGAAGAAGCGCCTGGAGGTGTTGAAGCAGTTTCGCGTGCTGTTTCGCTCGATCAAGCGGCACTACCAGTGGGTGGAACAGGACTGCGGCTTGAGCGGAGCCCTGTTGTGGGCCATGGCGGAAATCGGCGGCGCGCCCGGGATCAAAGTGAGCGACCTTGCGCGGCAGCTCGGAATCCACCTGTCGACCGCCAGCAACATGCTGCGCCGGCTCGAGGAACTCGCGCTGGTGAAGCGCATGCGTATCGGCGATGACCATCGCGTGGTGCAGCTGAAGCTGAGCGCCAAGGGCGAGAAAGTCCTGCAGCGCGCGCCGCGGCCGCTGGTCGGAATTCTGCAGCAGGCGCTGGCCGATCTGCCGCAGGCCAGGCTGGATGCGCTTCACGCCGACCTCGGAGAAGTCATCCGCCTGATGAAGTTCAAGGATATGAAGGCGCGGTCCACGCCTTTGTCCGACATCTAGACCAGGGGAGGGGGCATCACTCATGTCCAAGACGTCGCCAGCGGCACCGGTCAGGCTGCACACCCTGCTTGGCGATTATCCCGGCACCCTGGCGCTGAAGCAGGGCGCGCTGCGCTCGGCGCAGGTGGCGTTCGATTTCGTCGACGTGAAGCCTGCGCAGAACGCGTTCAAGCGGGTGGTGCGGGAGCTGGAGTTCGATCTGGCGGAACTGGCGCTGGTGACCTTCCTCATGGCGAAAGCCTGGGGCAAGCCCTTGGTCCTGCTGCCCGCGGTCTTGATTGCGCGCTTTCAGCATCCCTATTTGGTGTACAACGCCGAGCGCGGCCCGCTCGCCCCGGGCGAGCTCGCCGGGTGCCGCGTCGGCATTCGCTCCTATTCCGTGACCACGGCCGCCTGGATACGCGGCATCCTGGCAAACGATTACGGCGTCGATCTGGATCGCATCCGCTGGGTGAGTTTCGAGGATGCGCATGTCGCCGAGCATCGCGACCCCCCGACGGTCGAACGTGCTGCGGCAGGCAAGGATGCGGTGGCCATGCTGCTCGCGGGAGAACTGGACGCGGTCGTGGTCGGCAATGCCGTGCCCGCCGATGCGAGGCTGCAGCCCTTGATTCCGGATCCGGCGGCAGCGGCGGCGGACTGGCACCGGCGCAACGGCGCGATTCAGATCAACCACATGGTGGTGGTGAGGGAGTCGCTGTCGCAGTCCAAGCCGCAGGCGGTGCGGGAGGCGTTTCGGCTGCTGCAGGAGAGCAAGCAGGCTGCGGGCCTGCCCGGGGCCGGCACCATCGACCTGAATCCGTTCGGCGTCGAGGCCAACCGGCGCAACCTCGAAGTGGCCATCGACTACGTCTATCAGCAGCGGCTGATTCCCAGACGCTTCGAAGTGGACGAGCTTTTCGACGACGTGACGCGCGCGCTGGGCAGCTAGGCGATAGGCCCTGGGCGCCGGTGCTGCTGCAGGCCCTAGGTGTGGGGCACGGTGGCTTGCATCGATTTGCGCGCCGAGAACGCCTCGTACCATAGGCTCAGTGCGGCTCGCCTTCGCGCTCGAAGGTTCGAACAGCGCCGCGTGGGATTGGGATTTGCCGCGCAACGAGATCTATCTCAGCGCGGGCTGGCCGCAGATATTGGGCGGCGAAGCGCAGGAGACTACGGTGACGCCCGCGGCGCTGCTCGCGCTGGTCCATCCGGACGACCTCGCTCGGGTGCAGTCGTCGATCCAAGGCGCGCTCGGCGGAGTCACGGCCGATTACCACGAGTTGCACCGGGTCAGGCGCATGGGTGGCGATTGGATCTGGATCCTCAGCCGCGGCAGGGTGGTGCGGCGCGACGACAAGGGCCGTGCGTTGCGCATCAGCGGCACCAATCAGGACGTGACCGAGCGCAAGGCCATGGAACTGGCATTGCAGGAGCACGACTTGCAGCTGCAGTTGGCGCTGGCGACGGCGGGCATGGTCAGATGGGACTGGGATGTCGCCGCCGACGAATTCGTCTGGCCCGAGGATCCCTGGCGCCTGGCCGGTCCGGCCCCGCGCGAAGGCTATTGCGGGCTGCAGGACATGGTTCATCCGGAGGATCTGGTCAAATTCATCCGCACCCTGAACCAGGCCGCGCAAACCGGGGAAGCGTACAAGGACGAATACCGCGTCACGCGCACCGACGGGACTATAGTCTGGGTGTCGGCCCGCGGCTACGCCGTGCGCGACGCCGCCGGAAAGGTGGCGCGCGTCATCGGGGTCGCGCAGGATGTGTCCGAAATCAAGCAGGCGGAGCAGGCCCTGCGCGCGAGCGAACGGGAATTGCGGCTGATCACGGATTCCGTACCGGCGTTCATCAGCTATGCCGATGCCGACGAGCGTCTCAGGTTCTGCAACCAGGCGCTGGCGACTTTCGTCGGCGCGCAGCCCAAGGACCTGATCGGCCGGCCGTTGCGGGAACTCTACGGGGAGGAGGTGTACCTGGCGCTGCGGCCCTATGCGCAGCGCGCCCTCGCCGGCGAAAGGGTGCAGTTTCAGCGCCGGCAGGCAAGGCGCGAGGGTGGCGCGATCGATCTCGACGTGACCTATATCCCGCGGCGGGGCCCGCTTGGGGAGGTCGAGGGCTTCTATGCGCTCCTGACCGATATCACCGAGCTCAAGCGCCTGGACCGCATGAAAAGCGAGTTTGTCTCCACCGTGAGCCACGAGCTGCGCACGCCGCTCACTTCGATCCGCGGTTCCCTGGGGATACTCGCCGGCGGCGTCGCCGGCCCCTTGAGCGACAAGGTGCGCAGCTTCATCGACATCGCCAAGGACAACTGCGAGCGCCTGATCCGCCTGATCAACGACATTCTCCACAT